>CAWUIP010000086.1:0-15559 GCA_963922415.1 uncultured Aliishimia sp.
TTTCCAGCGGTTTAGAACCTGTTTACCTCGCGACGGGACGCGCATTTGACGCCGAAATGTCTGCCAAAATTAAGGTGCACCAGATCAGGCGTGGGCCGGAATGGTCGGTGCTCGAAGAGCCTGGGGACCTAAGTTCGGCACTCCAAAAGATTGCCGCGGATCAGGCTGTGCTTCTGGATTGCGCGACGATGTGGCTGTCGAACCGATTGCTCGCGGGGCACTCGATGGAGGACGCCACAGAGGTTTTTTTGCGTCAGATCGGTGCGTGTCCAGCGCCTTTGGTCATTGTAACAAACGAAGTCGGTCAAGGCATCGTGCCGGAAAACGCGATGGCGCGCGCGTTTCGTGAGGCGCAAGGGCGGCTGAACATCGCGATTGCTGGACGCGCGGGGCTTGCAGTTCAGGTCGTTGCCGGATTGCCGAATGTTTTGAAGGGGGTGTTGCCGTGACTGTATTTCACTGGGTCCGGCATGGCCCCACCCACGCAAAGAGCTTTGCGGGTTGGCGCGATATTCCTGCCGATCTAAGCGACACCGACCAGATCCGGCGCCTGGACGACTATCTGCCAAGGAACGCGGCTCTGGTATCTTCGGACTTAATCCGCTGCGTCCAAACCGCTGATGCGCTCGGTGCCCATCGGCACCGGCTGCCCTCCAGACAAGGTCTACGCGAGTTCAACTTCGGGGCCTGGGACGACATGGCATTTGGCAACGTATCGGCGCGTTGGCCGGACCTGAGCCGCGCATATTGGGAGACGCCAGGCGACGTGACTCCACCCGGCGGCGAAAGCTGGAACACAGCCAAGGCGCGCGTTTCGGCGACAGCAGATGACCTCGCGCGGCGCGTTCCAAACGACAATATTATCGTGGTGGCGCATTTCGGCGCAATTTTGACCCAAGTGCAAAGGGCCTTAGGCGTCACTGCGGAAGAGGCCTTGGCGCATCGGATCGACAATCTGTCCGTGACGGAAATAGACCTGAGGGGACCGACACCGGTCGTCGTGCACATTAATCACATTCCGTGACGAGCCCATCCACAAATCAGCATTGGTCGCGCCCAGCCTTCACACCCTAAAACGGGGTCATGACCTATGTACTTGCCCTAGGCGACTACGCCTATTCTTCTTGGTCGCTGCGCGGCTGGCTGCTGTTTGAAAAGTTCGGCATACCGCGCCGCGTTCATCTTGTGGACTTCGCAAAAGCGGACGTCCAGGATCAATTGGTTGATTTTGCGCCGGCGCGCACCGTGCCTGCGCTGCGCACGCCAGAAGGCGTGATCGTGTCGGACAGTCTTGCGATGGCCGAGGAGTTGGCGACTCGCCATCCCAAGGCTGGCCTCTGGCCCGAAGATCCGATGGCACGCGCCCTTGCCCGAACGCTGGCCGCAGAAATGCATTCAAGCTACACGGCACTACGGTCGGCCTGCCCGATGAACCTACGCACGGCGTTTAAGTGGACAGACCCAACCGCAGACGTGCGCGACGATATCGCCCGTATCGAAGACCTATGGGCTTATGCGCGATCAAAAGTTGGCGGGTCCGAGCCGTGGCTCTGCGGTGACTACTCCGTCGCTGACGCGTTTTTTGCCCCCGTGGCCGCACGTATTGCTGGGTACGACCTGCTCGTGTCCGACGCCTCCCGTGCCTATGTGGAGGCCCACTTGAACGACTTGGCCTTCCGGCGATGGCGCGCCATGGGGCTGGCCCGCGGAGAGACGCTCTCCCGCTATGCCCAAACACACGAAACGGCACCTTGGCCCGGGCCAAAACCGTGGGTCGCCGAAGCCACAGAAGCGAGCGCGAGTGAAAATTCTCTGTGCCCTTATTCGGGCGAACCGGTCACGCACTTTCTGACGCTTGAAGGCAGGATCTTTGGCTTCTGCAACGCGTTTTGCCGTGACAAAACCGTGGCCGACCCCGAGGCTTGGCCTCAGTTCTCGGCACTTTTGTAGCGCGGCTATCGGTAAACGCGGCCCAGCCGACATTAACATTTCGATAACCATGTTTGCCTAGGCCGTTTCAGGGATACCTGGAGAGTTTGCCGAATATGGTTGCACGCGCTTACACCGTTGCCTTCGAAGGGGTCGAAGCCCGCATGGTCGAAGTGCAATGTGCGGTTTCACCCGGCTTACCTGCGTTTTCAATTGTCGGCTTGCCGCAAAAGGCGGTGACCGAAGCGCGCGACCGCGTCCGAACGGCCCTTGGCGCTATGGCAATCGCCCTGCCCTCCAAGCGGATCACCGTCAATCTGTCGCCCGCTGACCTGCCTAAAGATGGATCGCACTTTGATCTGCCCATAGCACTTGCCTTGCTTGCAGCCCTGGAACTGTTGCCGCCTGACGCGATCGAAGGCGTTGTCGCTTTAGGGGAATTGTCCCTGGATGGATCTCTGGTTCCCGTGCAAGGCGCATTGCCCGCTGCGATGGCCGCCTCTGCGGCGGATCGCAGCCTTGTCTGCCCCGCAGCATCCGGCGCCGAAGCCGCGTGGGTTGCAGATACAGAGGTGATCGCGGCGGACACACTTGCCGAGATCTTGCACCATTTCACTGGCTTACGGCCCTTGGCACCGGCGCAGGCAGGCGAGGTCACGTCAGAGGCAAACCAACGCGACCTTATCGACGTCAAGGGCCAGGAACGTGCCAAGCGCGCGCTGGAAATCGCGGCAGCTGGGCGGCACCACATGATCTTGGTGGGCCCACCCGGCTCTGGGAAATCGATGCTGGCTGCGCGGCTGCCGTCCATTCTTCCAACGCTTAGCCCACAGGAAGCCTTGGAAACCTCAATGATCCATTCGCTGTCTGGCCTGCTGGATGCGGGCGGTATTTCGCGCAGCCGCCCCTTCCGGGAGCCACATCACACCGCTTCGATGGCCGCGATCATCGGCGGGGGGCGGGGGGCGGGGGGCGAAACCGGGGGAGGTTTCGCTCGCGCATAACGGTGTGCTCTTTATGGACGAATTTCCAGAGTTCCCGCGTATGGTGCTCGAGACTCTGCGCCAACCCATTGAAACGGGTGAGGTGATGGTGGCCCGCGCCAATGCGCATGTGAAGTACCCATGCCAGTTCATGCTCGTGGCTGCCGCCAACCCCTGCCGCTGCGGTTACCTCACGGACCCAGAGAGAGCCTGCGCGCGCGTGCCCCAATGTGGCGAGGACTACCTTGGGCGCATCTCGGGTCCTCTGATGGACCGGTTCGATCTGCGCATCGAAGTACCTCCGGTGTCTTTTCAAGATCTCGACCTGCCTGCGTCCGGCGAAACCTCAGAGGTCGTGGCCGAACGCGTCGCCGCCGCACGACGGCAGCAAGCCGCCCGGTTCGGAGACGAAACACGCATGCGCAGCAACGCGGACGCAACGGGTCAAGTTCTCGACGACATCGCGACCCCGGACGAAGAGGGGCGCGCACTCTTGACCAAAGTCGCCGAACGCTTCGGATTGTCGGCCCGTGGTTATCATCGCGTCTTGCGCGTTGCGCGCACAATCGCGGACTTAGAGGGTTCCGAGACCGTGAGAAAGCCGCATGTCGGCGAGGCGGTCAGTTATCGGCTACACATTGGGGCCGCCGCTTAGGCGCTCATCCGTTTTTCTTCGATAACTTCCCAAATGCGACCCGCCACGTTGATCCCGTCAAACCGCTCCAGCTCTTGGATGCCGGTCGGCGAGGTTACGTTGATCTCGGTCAGGTAATCGCCAATCACGTCAATCCCGACAAAGATCTGCCCCTTCTCGCGCAGTAGCGGGCCAATCGCTTCGCAAATCTCGCGATCGCGCGCAGTGAGGCCAACCTTTTCGGGACGCCCCCCCACATGCATATTGGACCGCGTCTCGCCAGGCGCGGGCACACGATTGATCGCACCAATGGGCTCTCCGTTCACCAAAATGACACGCTTGTCACCTTTTGAGACGTCTGGCAAAAACTGCTGTGCAATCAACGGCTCGCGCGACATGTTGGTGAAAAGCTCATGCAGCGAGGCCAAGTTGCGGTCCTCTCGCGTCAACTTGAAGACACCCGCGCCGCCATTGCCATAAAGCGGCTTTAAAATAATATCCCCGTGGTGTTCTTTGAACGCCTTCAGTGTGTCTATGTCGCGCGCAATCGTCGTCGCGGGGGTCAACTCGGGAAACTGTAGAACCAGCAGTTTTTCCGGGTAGTTGCGTACCCAGAACGGGTCGTTCACCACCAAGGTGCCAGGCGTGATTAAGTCCAATAGATGGGTCGACGTAATGTAATGCATGTCAAAGGGCGGGTCCTGCCGCAGCCAGACCACATCGAAGTCGGCAAGGTTGACCTCACGCTCTGGTCCCAGGTCTGCATGCGCGCCTTGCACACGTGCCACTGTGAGGTCATGGCCACGTGCAGTTACCTGACCGTTTTGGAACGCGAGTTTGTCGGGAACATACACGAACAGCGAATGCCCCCTTGCTTGCGCCTCTTCCGCAAGCCTGAACGAACTGTCTGCATTTATGTCGACCGCGCCGATCGGATCCATCTGAAACGCAACTTTCATGACCCGTCCCTTTTTCTAAGTTCCAGGAACTAGATGACCCTGCAGGCAAGCAGACGCAATGGGTCAGGCGGCCATTAACGCATTTTCCAAGATTTCTAAGCGTGATTGACCATCGACAAGCGCCACATCCACACGCAGGGGCGTCAAGCTGCCGCGAGGACAGGTCCCCACAAACTCTTCTGCAGATTGCGAGATGCGTTGGATCTGCCGCGCACCCAATCTGGCGAGGGCTTGATCGTGGGTCTTAGAGGCTTTGACCTCAACGCAAATGACGGCGTCCCCGTCATTGAAGATCAGGTCGATTTCGCCTGCTGTTCCACGCCAGCGCTGCTGAGCAAGTGTAGCCCCGCGTCGCGTGTAATGACGAATGACTTGATCCTCGGCAGCCAGTCCTTTGCGGTACCCAACAGCACCTCGCATTGCTTTTTGCGCTTTGACGCGCTGCACCGCCTCAGCACGGTCGGCCCACTCAAAAAGCGGTTCATCACGACCGCACGTCAGGTTATCTGGAACTGTCTTCGTCGCGCTTCGCTGCAAGTGCTAGGGCCCTTTGATAAACATCTCTACGTTTCAAACCGGTTTCTTCCGCAATGCGGTGTGCTGCATCCCGGATCGACACCTCTTTCAACGCGCTTTCTATCATATCATCTAAGAATATTTCCCTAACACCGCTGCCGCGCTCTCTGTCAATGAGCAGGACAATCTCACCTTTTAGCGGAGAAGCCGCAACGCTGTCGCAAAGCTCGGCCAGCGTGCCGTGGCGGACGTCTTCAAACCTCTTTGTGAGTTCGCGGCAGATCGACGCCATCCGCTGATCGCCTAAAATCTGCCGGGCGGCCTCAAGAACGGCGGCGGCGCGTTTGGCTGTCTCAAACAGGACAAGAGTTGCAGGTATGTCTCCTAATGCCTGGATTGCTTTATCGCGCGCCACTGTTTTCGCAGGCAAAAATCCGACAAAGTGAAAGGCGTCCGTTGCAATACCGCCGAGCGCAAGCGCTGTGGTCACCGAGGAAGGTCCTGGTGCGGACGTAGCGGCAACCCCCGCTGCGCGGGCGGCGCGCACGAGTTCGAAACCTGGATCGGCAATGAGTGGCATACCGGCTTCGGACGCATAGGCCAGCGACTTACCAGCAGCCATTTGGTCCACAAGCCAAGCCACCGTGCCTTGACCGCTGTGATCGTGCAAAGCCACTATTCGGCGATCCTTTAAGGGAATTGCGTGAATATCCAAGAGTTTGCGCAAGGATCTCGTGTCTTCGGCCGCCAGAAGGTCCGCCGAGGCGAGAACGTCCAACGCCCGCAATGTGATGTCGCGTGCTGTTCCAATCGGCACACCCACCAGATAGAGACCGGGTGCCAGGTTTTTTTGCTCGTAATTCACCCCTGGACCCCCTTTCACAGGTCTCTATTATCACGCGCGACAAGGGCCGGCCGCAAGCGTCAGCTCAATCCAGGGAGACCCAGAGCTTATGTCCGTATCATTTATGTTTCGTCAGAAAGTCTGGACGCGCGCGCTTGGCGCTCTTGCCGCTCTTACCCTTGTGGCGTGCGAACCCATTGATTTGGCGGGTCTAACGGGCGGCGGGCAAGCGATCAATCCGAATGCTGCGGTGCCTGTGGCCTTGTTGGTTCCTCGCGGCGGCGGCAATCCGACAGATGACGTTTTGGCGCAATCGTTGGAAAATGCCGCCCGTTTGGCGGTCGCCGACCTGCAAGGCGCGGCTATTGACCTGCGCGTCTATGGCACCGCCGGCAATGCAGCAACTGCAGCAAGCCAGGCGCAAGTCGCGGTTAATGACGGTGCCAAGATCATCATTGGGCCAGTCTATGCCGAAGCGGCGAATGCTGCGGGTGTCGCTGTTGCGGACGACAACGTGAACGTGCTGGCCTTCTCAAACAACCCAGCTATCGCGGGCGGCAACGTCTTTATCCTTGGTTCAACATTCCGCAATACCGCAGATCGGCTGACGCGCTATGCCGCGCGCCAGGGCCGCAACCGTATTGTGCTGGTCCACGGAAATGACGTGCCAGGACAAGCTGGCCGGGACGCAATTCTGCGTGCGGCTGCCGGATCCGGTGCTGAAATTGTCGCGTCGGTAGACTATACTGTCAGCCAAGCAGGCGTTTCGTCCGCGATCCCCCGCATCAAGTCCGCCGTCGAAAGCGCCGGCGCGAACGCAATATTCCTGACCTCGACAACAGCGGGCGCCCTTTCGCTTTACGCCACGCTCCTGCCCGAAGCGGGCGTTGGCCAAGATGTGGCGCAATACATCGGACTAACGCGGTGGGATATCCCGGCGCAAACGCTCACATTGCCAGGCCTACAGGGCGGCTGGTTCGCGCTACCAGACCCCGGCCGCACCGCCGGCTTTGCCCAGCGATATGTTGCAGCTTATGGCGCATCCCCGCACCCGATCGGCGGTTTGGCCTATGATGGGATCGCAGCGATTGGCGCACTGGTGGCCTCTGGCAATCGAGATGCGTTGACAAAAGCAGCGTTGACCCAATCCGCGGGCTTCCAAGGAACAGGGGGCGTCTTTCGCTTGAACGGAGACGGTACGAACCAGCGCGCCGTTGCCGTTGCAACTGTCCAAGCCGGTCAACGCGTGATCTTAGATCCGGCGCCACAAGGCTTCGGCGGGTTCTAGGGCAAACCTCCGCGTGTCGCTTGCCGAAGAAACAGGCCTTGCAGCCAACGCACTGGATTTGATCTGCCCGCCAGAACAGATCTTCAACAGGCCACTCCAGATCGCGGCACTGCAGGCCGATATAGCAGCGGGACTGCCAGAGGCAGACATTCGCTCTGCTCTGGTGAAACGCTTGCAGGCTGCGCAGAAAGATGGGCGATCGCGCATCGCGGAAGCTTTTGCGACGCGGCCTTTCGCATCCCGTCAAACGACGCAAGCCTATGCTTGGTTGGTCGATCAAATGGTCGAAGTCGTTTTACATTACGCGGCCAGGCACAAGCACCGATCGTCTCACCAGACTGAGGCAGAACGCTTAGCAGTGATCGCAGTCGGCGGATACGGGCGCGGCGAGATGGCGCCGTTCTCGGATGTCGACCTGCTGTTTTTGACCCCGTACAAGATGACGCCCTGGGCCGAAAGCGTCATTGAAACCATGCTTTATCTGCTGTGGGATTTGAAACTGAAGGTCGGCCACAGCTCGCGTACAATTCGTGACTGTCTGCGCTTGGGCCGCGAGGACTTCACCATCCGGACTGCCATGCTGGAACATCGCTTTTTGGCTGGCGACGGTGTCCTGGCAACTGAATTCTCAAAACGATTGCAGGCCGAGCTTTTGACAGGTACCGCGCGCGAGTTTGTCGAAGCCAAACTGGCGGAACGAGACAGCCGCCACAAAAAACACTTTCAGCGCTATGTGGTGGAACCCAACGTCAAAGAGGGCAAAGGCGGCCTACGGGATCTACAATCGCTGTTTTGGATTGGGAAATACGTGCACGGGGTGAATGACGCGGCCGAATTGGTGCGTCACGGCGTGTTTCGCCCCGCAGAGTTCGAAGCCTTCGTGGCCGCAGAAGACTTCCTGTGGGCCGTTCGGTGCCACATGCATCTGATTTCTGGCCGCGCGACCGAGCAGCTGACCTTTGACATCCAAGTTCAGGTTGCCGAGGCTATGGGGTACCAGGCGAAGACAGGGCGGCAGGCTGTCGAAATTTTTATGCAGGATTACTTCTTGCAGGCCACAGCTGTCGGTGATCTGACCCGCATCCTTTTGACGAAGCTGGAGGCGCAGCATGTTAAAGGGGAGCCACTCTTGGACCGGTTCTTCAAGCGCCGTCCACGCTTGCGCGACGGCTTTGAGGTCGTACATGGGCGGCTTGCTGTTGCAGATGAGGACGCCTTTCTTAAAGACAAGCTCAACCTTTTGCGCCTCTTCGAAGAAGGTCTGCGCACTGGGATGTTGATCCATCCTGACGCGATGCGGATGGTAAAGCTGAACCTCACTCTCATTGATGATCAAATGCGCGCCTCCCCTGAAGCGCAGCGGATATTCATGGATTTGTTGCTTAAGCACGGCAATCCGGAACGCGCATTACGCCGGATGAACGAGCTTGGAGCCTTATCGGCCTTCATTCCCGAGTTCGCGCCCATCGTCGCGATGATGCAGTTCAATATGTACCACGCCTACACCGTGGACGAACACACAATCCAGTGCATTGCCCAGCTTGCCATGATCGAAAAGGGGGAGCTCGAGGAAGACCTGCCAATTGCCTCTTCGATCCTGAAAGAAGGCGTGAACCGGCGCATTTTGTATGTCGCCCTGTTGCTCCACGATATTGGGAAGGGGCGCGACGAAGACCATTCAATTTTGGGCGCACGCATTGCGCGGACCGTCGGGCCACGGCTGGGTCTGAAGCCTGCCGATGTCGACACTGTCGAGTGGCTAATCCGGTACCACCTTTTGATGTCCGACACCGCACAGAAGCGCGATATTGCCGACCCAAGGACAGTGCGTGACTTTGCAAAGGCCGTAAAGACCGTCAAGCGGTTAGATCTGCTATGCGTGTTGACCGTTTGCGACATCCGCGGTGTTGGCCCAAATGTCTGGAACAACTGGAAAGCGGTGCTGATCCGCGCGCTCTATCGCCAGACACGTCGCGTTCTGGAAGACGGGTTCGAAGCGCTTACGCGCGAACGGCGTGGCGACGAGGCCAAGCGCGCGCTGCGCGCCGCGTTGCAGGCTTGGCCGCGCAAGGATATTCAAACTGAAGTCGCGCGGCACTACGCGCCCTATTGGCAAGGCTTGCACGTTACGGCGCATAAGGTCTTTGCGGAACTTCTACGGAACGCGTCGGAAAACGAAGTTTCAATGGATTTGCATCCTGACGTGGACCGCGACGCAACGCGCGCCTGCTTTGCAATGCCGGACCACCCCGGCATTTTTGCACGGCTTGCTGGTGCTTTGGCCCTTGTTGGAGCCAATGTCGTCGATGCGCGCAGTTACACAACCACAGATGGCTATGTGACAGACGCGTTTTGGATTCAGGATGCAGATGGCAATCCCTATGAGGCCTCTCACCTGCCCCGCCTACAGCGTATGATCGAACGAACCCTGCGCGGCGAGGTCGTGGCGCGCGAAGCTTTCAAGGACCGTGACCGTGTCAAAAAGCGTGAAGAGCCCTTTAAAGTGCCCACACATATTACGTTCGATAACGATGGTTCTGACATTTACACGATCATCGAGGTCGATACCCGGGACCGCCCTGGATTGCTCTACGACCTAGCGCGCACTCTCGCGGAATCGAATGTGTACATCGCGAACGCGGTCATCGCGACCTACGGCGAGCAAGTCGTCGACACGTTCTATGTTAAGGACATGTTCGGCCTCAAATACTTCGCGGAAAGCAAGCAACGCACGCTAGAAAAGCGGTTGCGCGCCGCGATTGAGGCAGGTCGCGAACGGGCGGCGGAAGCGTGACACCGCCAGAGGATGCACCCGTCTGCGGCACAAGCGGCGGATGAAACCGATTAGGCTCATATCCGGCTTTTTCACCGTGGGCGGCTGGACGATGGCCAGCCGTGTCTTGGGCTTTCTGCGCGATGCAATGATCTTGGCGTTCCTGGGCACCGGGCCGCTCTATGAGGCGTTTGTCGTCGCCTTTCGCCTGCCCAACATGTTCCGCCGCTTTTTCGCAGAGGGCGCCTTTAACACGGCCTTTGTTCCGATGTTCTCGAAGAAGCTTGAAGCCGAAGACGATCCCCAAAAGTTTGCCGAAGACGCGCTTGCTGGGCTCGCAACGGTTCTGATTGCGCTGACACTGGTCGCAATGGTCGTGATGCCCTGGCTCATATACGCGCTGGCGTCCGGGTTTTCAGGGACGGATCAGTTCGACCTATCGGTCGAATTTGGTCGCATCGCGTTTCCCTACATCCTCTTCATTTCGCTTGCTGCCCTGTTATCCGGAGTTCTGAACGCAACAGGGCGATTTGCGGCGGCGGCTGCAGCGCCGGTTTTGCTGAATGTTCTGCTGGTGTCTGCCATGGCAGTGGCTGCCTGGGTTGGAGGCGATGTAGCACGCGCGCTGGTCTGGATGATCCCGGTGGCAGGCGTCGCACAGCTCGCATTGGTTTGGGTCGCGGCGTCGCGAGCGGGCTTTTCCTTGCGGCTGCGATGGCCAAAGTTAACGCCCGATCTACGACGCCTCGTGGTGATCGCCGTGCCAGCGGCACTCGCGGGTGGCGTCATGCAAATCAACCTTCTGGTTGGGCAGCAGGTCGCCAGCTACTTTGATCGCGCGGTCGGTTGGCTCTATGCCGCAGATCGCTTGTACCAACTTCCGCTTGGAGTCGTCGGCATCGCTATTGGGATCGTTTTGTTGCCTGACCTGTCGCGAAAACTGCAAGCAGACGACGCGACGGGTAGTAAAGAGGCACTGAGCCGCGCGGCCGAGATGTCTCTGGCACTGACAGTCCCAGCCGCAGCCGCATTGATCGTTATTCCATGGTCGCTCGTCTCCGTCCTTTTTGAACGGGGCGCAACGACCGCGGCCGACAGTGCAGCAATTGCAGTCGCCGTCGCGATTTACGGGCTAGGACTGCCCGCCTTCGTAATGCAGAAGATTTTGCAGCCCATCTACTTTGCGCGCGAAGACACACGCACTCCGTTTCACTACGCCCTCATCGCGATGGCCATAAACGCGGTCTTGGCTGTTGGCCTTGCAATTATCTTGGGTCAGCCACAAGGATGGATTGGTCCCGCGATTGCAACGAGTGCTGCCGGCTGGGCGATGGTCTGGCTTTTGAACCGAGGCGCGCGCCAGTTTGGTGACATGGTCCAGTTTGACACGCGGTTCAAAACACGGATTTGGCGGATCCTCGCAGCATCCGTCGGTATGAGCGGCGCGCTTCTGGCAGCCCAATGGATGCTGATGCCCCTGTTGATGACCGCCGGTTGGCGCTACCTGGCACTTCCTGGGCTTCTCGTGATCGGTGCTGCCAGCTATTGGACACTTGGACTGGCCTTCCAAGCGTTTCATGCGCAAGAGCTTCGCGCCCTCCTCCGAAAACGCTAAGGCGCGCCGTCCACAGCGGAACGACGCGCAGGTGCGTTTGGGCGAGGGAGACGGCGCCTAAACAGCAACCTTGATCTTTTCAAGGGACTTCATAACGTCCGCTTCTTTCGGCAACCGAATTCCATCCCGCTTTTTTGCGTTCTTCCGGTTGTCCTGCATCCAATAGTCAATTGCAGACTTGATATAGGATTTTGAGTTATTCTTCTTACCAATTACCATGAAGTATTTCGCCGTCGCCAAATCCTTTGCCGCACTCGCTGGGAATTTCAACTGCTGAGCCAGCAAAGGGCCATCGATTTGGCTTTCGACGAATTTGTCATAGAAATCGGATTGCTGGTAAGCCGGGATCACCTTGGTTTCGAACGCTTCGGTCATCGCGCGCTTCGCGGCTTCATATAGTTGCACCATCACTTTGTTATTGCTGGCGATTGGATGCGCTTGCGACGGCTTCATGCCCTTTTTGGCACAGGCGTCCATGACGTCGTCATAGGTCCGCTGGGCCTTCTTGATAATCCCGTCGATCATTTTCAGTTTGACCTGGGGCGCCTTGTTGAAAAAGGTGTCATAAACCTCTTCCATTCTTGTGGTCCCCATCACAAAGGTCAATTCAGCGCCAAGGCTTTTGGATTTGATGAAGGCATTAAAGAACTTCAGGTTTGTTTTATCTTTCAGAATTGCTTTAAGAAGTGGGCCAGCCATTTGATCATCCTCGATTGATTAGCGGTCATTTCGAGGAGGTAACGCATAGGTGAACAATCTTATTCGAACGTGATAGCGATTTTTTTGGCGGGAGCGCAGAAAGCCGCTGATTTACGGGCGGCGCATTCGCTGCAAAAGCGCACGCCGCGCTGCCGGCACAAGCGCAAAACAAAGGGCAAACCCCGCGCAAAACCCGGCCAAATCAGCAAGCCAGGTGTTATCCGTGCCAAAGATCAGCCCGAACAGGAGCTGCACGCCCATCAGCATCGCGATCAGCGAAAAGGCTTGCGCCTGATTGCCCCCCGTCAGCTTCGCGCGCGCCCAAAGCACAAAGGTAAAGCCGCCGATCAGCCCGTAGGCCCCGGGAAAGCCGCCAATCAACCAGGCGGGATCCTGCAACGTGGCGGCATAGACCCACGCGCCGAACGCCGATGAGCCCAAGAAGATCGCGCCAACCGCAAAGTTGCCCATGGTTTCACCCACCATCTTGCCCATCGCCAGCACAAACACGGCCACCAGTGCCATTTGCAAAAAGCCCACATGAAGGAACGGGTAAGTGACAAAGCGCAAAAGCTCGTTGGGCGGCCACTGCCCGGTGCGCCACATCCACCGATAAAGCTCGGGCGAAAAGCCCCAGGCCTCAATCGTTTCAATGCGCCAACCGACGGCACCCGGACCACCATAAAGGCCTGCATCTGCCCCCGCCAGAACCGCTTCGATGGAGAATATCAGACCAAAAAGCACCCAGACCACTGCAGGCAGCGGATTAACTGGGCTGGGATCATAGCCGCTTTTACCGTCTTCCATAGAACCCTCGCCTTGACGCCTGACCGCTGCCTCAGTATCCGAGCCGAGCCTTAACCACCAGAGCATGATGAGACCATGACCGAGACAAGTTTTACGCCCCGCGTCTTCTCTGGCATCCAACCGTCCGGCGGCCTGACGCTGGGCAACTATTTGGGTGCGATCAAACGCTTTGTGGACATGCAGAACGAAGGCGACTTCGAGACCGTCTATTGTATGGTCGATCTGCATGCGATTACGACCTGGCAAGACCCTGCTGATCTGGCCCGCAACACCCGCGAATTGGCCGCAGGCTTTATCGCCTCGGGGATTGATCCTGAAAAGTCGATCCTGATCAATCAAAGCCAGGTGCCCGAACACGCGCAGCTTGGTTGGATCTTTAACTGTGTGGCCCGCATGGGCTGGATGCAGCGCATGACCCAGTTCAAGGACAAGGCCGGCAAGAACGCGCAGAACGTGTCGCTGGGCCTTTTTGCTTACCCCTCGCTGATGGCGGCAGACATCCTGATCTATCACGCAACGCATGTGCCTGTGGGCGACGACCAAAAGCAGCACCTTGAGCTGACGCGCGACATTGCCATCAAGTTCAACCATGATTTTGGTGTCGATTTCTTCCCGGTGATCGAGCCTGTGATCGAGGGCGCGGCCACGCGCGTGATGTCGCTGCGGGACGGGTCCAAGAAGATGTCAAAATCCGACCCATCGGATGCCAGCCGGATCAACATGACCGACGGCGCCGACACGATTGCGCAGAAAATTCGCAAGGCCAAAACCGATCCCGACGCGTTGCCGTCCGAGGCTGCCGGGCTTGAAGAGCGGCCCGAGGCGCGCAACTTGGTCAATATCTACGCGGCCCTTTCGGATCAAAGCGTGGATGCGGTTCTGGCAGAGGTCGGGGGCAAGCAGTTTGGTGTCTTCAAGCCGATGCTCGCCGATCTGGCTGTGGCCAAGCTGGGCCCGATCGCTGGTGAGATGGCGCGGTTGATGAACGACACCTCAGAGATTGACCGCATCCTGGCACGCGGCGCGGAGCAGGCGCGCGACATCACAGCCCCGATCTTGGCCAAGACCTACGAAATCGTGGGCATGGTGAAGTAGAAAACGGTCCTCCACGCGTCAGCGGAGGACCCGCCCTATCGCCTGAGGACCGTCGCGAGGCCGACAATTGCCAAACCGAGCACCGCCAATAGGCTGAGCGCGGTACGTAGATCAGTCCACCCCGCAAGCGCCCCAATCACGGGCGGCCCCAACAGCAGACCGCCGTAACCCAACGTGGCCACTTGGGCCAAGGCCCGACCCGGCGGGACATCGGGGTCGTTGGCGGCCCGCGAGAAAGCCAGCGGCATCAAGACGGCATAGCCAAGCCCCATCGTCGCGATCCCCAGGATCGCAGCGCCCGCGGTTCCGGCGGTGACGATTATGGTTGTGCCCAGAAACACAGTTCCACCGGCCAATCGTGCGGCTAAAACGGGCCCAAGGCGCGTGACCAAGCGGTCCCCGACCAGGCGGACAATCATCATCGTGGTCGAGAAGGCCGCCAGGCCAAGGGCTGCAAGCCGCTCGGAGGTTTCCAGCACATCGCGCAAGTAGACCGCGCTCCAATCGATCATCGCGCCTTCACCCAGGGCAGAGCAGAATGCGATCAGACCCACCAGCGCCAAGACGCCGCGTGGGATCGCGAAAATCGGGCCACCTTCGGCGATGACAGGCGTGTCGGACCACTGCCGCCAGCTTACCCAAAGCGTCGGCAGGGTCAGGACGACCGCCGCCAGGGCAAAGTGCGCAAGCACGGAGATATCCGCCGCCGCGAAGCCCGTGAGCGCGCCAAACCCTGCGCCAAAGGAAAACATCGCGTGGAAAGAGGACATCGTCGGACGTCCGATGGCCTTTTCAACATCTGCCGCCCAGGCGTTCATGGCCACATCCATCGCGCCGTGGACCGCGCCAAAGATGAACAGGACGACCGCCAACCACAGGATATTTGGCGCCAGCGCCAGCGTGATCAGTGAGGCTGGATAAGCCACCACCAGCCACCAGGTGATCGGGCCTGACCCATGGCGGTCCACCACGAAGCCTGCCAGCGGAAAGGCAACGACCGCGCCGCCCGCCAGGACCAAAAGCACAAGTCCAAGCTGGGTATGCGACAGCGACAATGCCTCGGCGATCGCTGGGATGCGCGCGGCCCAAGCGCCCAAAAGCGCGCCGTTCAAGGCAAAGATGGCGGCAACGGCCCGCCAGTCGGCGCGCAGAAAGGCGCGGTGGTGTGCCATGTCGGGGTGTCCTATCTGAGGCTGTGATGCGCGCATCTGTCACTGGTCGCGCGCGAATGGCAAGAGCGTGACGGCGACCTATCGACAAGCCCGCGTTGCTTCGCCAGTTTGGTCCAAACGGGAGGTGTCGGCATGACAACAGGGTTTTTCTGGGATGAGCGCACGTTTTGGCACGGTGGCGGCAATTATGCCTTCACGCTGCCGGTGGGCGGGCTGGTCCAGCCCTTGGCAGCAGGTGGTTTGCC
>CAWUIP010000087.1:0-15392 GCA_963922415.1 uncultured Aliishimia sp.
GCAATCCAGACGTCAAAGTGATCCAAGGGATCGAAGCGCGGGTGATCATGCTGGGCTTCCCGCATGAAGCCGACGGTCTGAAATACTCAGACGAAACCAGCGCCAATCCCTTTGCCGATGTGAAGGTGCGTCAGGCTGTGGGCCACGCCGTCAACGTGCCGGCCATCCTGCAGACGATCATGCGCGGCAATGCTGAAGAGGTCAGCCAATTGGTCTCGCCTGCAATGCGCGGCTACTCCGCAGCCCTGGCCGCACGGCCTGACTATGACCCGGAGAAGGCTAAGGCGCTCCTGGCCGAAGCGGGCTATGCCGACGGGTTCTCGTTCGGGCTTAAGTGCCCCAACAACCGCTATCTGAACGACGAAGCGGTCTGCCAAGCGGTGACAACCATGCTGGCGCAGGTGGGGATCACGGCAAAGCTCGACGCGATGCCGGTGTCGAACTACTGGCCAGAGCTGCGCGCGGATAACTATGACATGTATCTGCTGGGCTGGTCGCCCGGCACGTTGGATGCCGAACACCCCATCCGCTTCCTGGCCTCCACGCCAAACGAAGAGAAGAAACTGGGCAGTTGGAACTTTGGCGGGTTTTCGAACGCGCGCGTGGACGAGTTGTTGCCGATGATCCAGTCCGAGATCGACGACGGCAAACGCCAGGCGATGCTGGATGAAGTGACGGGCATCCTCCAGGCCGAGGCCGCTTATGTACCGATGTATGTCCAGCCTTTGGTCTGGGGGACACGGTCCAACGTCGACCTGGTCCAACGCCCCGACAACTTCTTTATCCTGCGCTGGGTCACCGTGAACTGATCCAACACCGCCCGCCGCAACTTCATGCGGCGGGCGAGCCTATCTTTTAGGTGCTGCCGTTACGGACCCGAACACGACCCGGCCCCGGACGCAGAGGTACAGCCCGTGTCACAGTCCACTGATGCGCTGTTCCCACTGCCGTCGGTGCACGTACCTCCACCGCCTCCGCCAGAGCCTGGTGCGGTCGCCGTGCAGGTGCCGCTGTCATTGCCCGTTGAGATCGTGAACGTATCCGCACCGCAACTGACATCAATCGTCGCGAATTGGGGCGGTAACGGGCGCGGCGCGAGGCTTCCGATCCCAGAGGCCGGGCGGGTTGGCCGAACGCTTGCGGGGTCTGCCGTAAAGCATGCGCAACTGGTCTCTGTTGCTTCGCAGGTTTGCCCGCTGCCACACACGCATTTGTCGCCCGCATCGCTTTCGCACGTTGCGGGCACGATGCCGACGCAGGCTGCCTCACCCGGCAGTTTGGCGCACAGATCGCCGATCCGCTTTATCAGTTCCGCCGTCTCGGGATAGCGCGTCTGGGCCAGTGCCGAGGTAGCGGGCAAGACGAGCATGATCAAAATGGCCACAATGGGTCTGAACATCTTTGGTCTCCTAAATTGAGTTTTGAAAAAGTGGCTTTAGGGTACCAGACATTCGACTCAGGGTAGAGTTATCTATCTGAGGTAGCGCTAACTGCGCGGGGTTCCGCGTAAGATCGCGCACCTTGTCCGTGTCACATTAAACGCCATCCCTCATCAATTTCGCGGCACAGACTGTTCACGCGCTGGAGCGTTCTTGACCTTCGCGCGCGAACGCGACACCAAATAGGTATGCTCGCGTTTGTCATTCGCCGTGTGGCCCAATCTGGTCTGGTTCTGCTGATTGTGGGGCTGGTTGCGTTTGCCATGTTCCGCTTTGTTGGCGATCCCATCGACAACATGCTGGGCCAAGAGCGCACGATGGAAGATATCGACCGGTTGCGCACGCAGCTTGGCCTCGATCAGCCTTTTGTGGTGCAGTACTATCGGTTTCTTGAAGGCGCTGTGCAGGGCAATTTTGGCGTGAGTTATCGCCAGGGCCGCCCCGTGGGCGAGATCTTGTTAGAGCGGGCGCCCGCAACCTTGGAATTGGCCGCTGTGAGTGGCTTTCTGGCCATCAGCATTGGCATTGCTTTGGGCGTGTTCACGGCCATCCGGCGCAACGGTGTTTGGGCCAATGTGATCATGTCGGCCTCGCTAATCGGGGTGTCCTTGCCGACGTTCCTGATTGGCATCTTGCTGATTTACCTCTTTTCGGTGGAGTTGGGCTGGCTGCCCTCTTTCGGGCGCGGGGAGGTCGTCGATCTTGGCTGGTGGTCGACCGGATTTCTGACCGCGACGGGGTTGAAGGCGCTGATTTTGCCGTCGATCACGCTTGGCCTTTACCAGATGACGCTGATCATGCGGCTGGTGCGATCCGAAATGCTGGAGGTGCTGCGCCAGGATTATATCCGGTTCGCCCGCGCGCGCGGCCTGAAGGAGCGGGCGGTGAACTTTCGCCATGCGCTCAAGAATACACTGGTGCCGGTGATCACGGTGACAGGGCTGCAGTTGGGCTCGATCATCGCCTTTGCGATCATCACCGAGACGGTGTTTCAGTGGCCGGGGGTTGGGCTTCTCTTCATCAACGCGATCCAGTTCGTCGATATCCCGGTGATGGCGGCCTATCTGATGCTGATTTCGGTGATGTTCGTGGCGATCAACCTGATCGTGGATCTGCTCTACTTCGCTATCGACCCGCGCTTGCGGGTGGACCGCGCAGGAGGGCATTGAACATGGGCGCGCAAAGCAAGGCTTGCCCCGGCGGAGGGCCGCGCACGACCTGGGGTGGGCGCCTTCAATCTCGCGCCGCGAGCGCTTTATGCCAGCCAAGCACATCCCTCAGGAAACTGTCTGCCTTGAGACATCGCAAAGCGCCCGCCCGGGGGCAGGTCGGGCGCGGCCCGGCGGACTGCGTCCTTGGTTCCGGGCCAAAACGCTACGGGAAAGAGAGCGACCAATGACCGACGCCCCCCTGCCCGACACGCTGCAAACCAAAGACGCCTCGCGTCTGCGGCTCTTTCTGCAAAGCGACTTTGTCTACGCCTTCCGCCGTGCGCCGGTGGCCATCGTCAGCTTCTCGGTCGTGATGCTTTTGGTTCTATCGGCCATCTTCGCGCCTCTGATCGCGCCGACAAACCCGTTTGACCCCGCCTCGCTGAACCTCATGAACGGGTTCACGCCGCCGGGAACGCCCAACGCCTTCACAGGTGAGAGCTTCTTTATGGGCACCGATGACCAAGGGCGCGATGTGTTTTCAACCATCCTCTACGGCATGCGCATCTCTCTTTTTGTGGGCGCGGCTGCCGTTCTTTTTGCCATGGTACTGGGCATCGTTTTGGGCCTGATCGCAGGCTATGTGGGCGGCTGGACCGAGACGATCATCATGCGCACGGCGGACGTCCAACTGACCTTCCCGGCAATCTTGGTTGCCATGCTGATCTTCGGCATCGCCAAGGGCGTGACCCCCGTGGAGTACCGCGACCAGATGGCGATCTGGGTGCTGATCCTCGCCATCGGGCTGAGCGATTGGGTGCAATTCGCGCGTGTGGTGCGAGGCGCCACACTGGTGGAGCGCAACAAGGAATATGTGATGGCCGCGCGCCTGATTGGGCGATCGCCAGTGGCGATCATGGTCAAACATATCCTGCCCAACGTCCTCTCGCCCGTCTTGGTCATTGCCACCATCAGCCTCGCGCTTGCGATCATCGCTGAAGCCACGCTCAGCTTCCTCGGCGTGGGCGCACCACCAACGCAGCCTTCGCTGGGCACGCTGATCCGCATTGGCCAAGGCTTTCTGTTCTCTGGCGAATGGTGGATCCTCTTCTTTCCCGCTTGCACCCTCCTCGCGCTGGCACTCTCGGTAAACCTTCTGGGCGACTGGCTGCGCGACGCGCTGAACCCGCGGCTGCGATAGTGCAGGACCGGTCGCGCCCCACCGACGCCACGCGCCTGGCGGCAGCTCTTGGGGTTGTTGCGGGGCTTGGGCTGCTCTACATCATCCTCAGCCGCGTGTTCGGCCCTCAGATCGAAGCGCTCTGGACCAGTGGCAAGCGCGAACAGGTCATGCTGGTCACAGCCCTTTTGGGCGTCTTTGGAACCTTCATCTCGGCCATCGTCGGTGTCTATCTTTTCAGCCGACAGCAACGCGCCCGCGAAGCGGAGCAGGCACAAGCCCACCAAAAGGAACTCGAAACAACGGCGCAGAAAGAGGCCAATTACCTCAAAAGCGTCGCGGCGGCACTGCGATCAGAAATCCGGGAAAGCCTTGACCGGCTGGCCTTTCAGTTCACCGAAGACCAAATCCTGAACCAACTCGCCTATGTCAGCCGCACAATCGACGAAGATCCGGCCCACGGCATGCCCGCCGGTGTGGCGATGGAAGAGAACATCATCTTCGATAGCCACAAAGAAAAAATCTTCGAGTTCCCCGAAGAGTTGGTGCGCGCGCTGGTGCGTTACTACCAGAATGACCGGTACCTCAACCGATATCTCCATGCGATGACTCAGGGGGATTTCGATGATCTGACGCCGGACCGCAAAAAGCGGGCGGCGGTGCAGTACTTGGACGTCGGGCGCACAACCTATCTTGCGGCGATCCGGGCGCGCACGATGCTCGATGCCTACCTTGTGCACTTTTGCAAAGACGATAAGGACGTGCACGAAAACGTCACACCTGCGCGGGCCAAAAGCGCCTTTGACGGGTTCCCGTCAGATCAACACGTTATTGACATGCTGGGCGCAGACGACAGCCAGACGTTTGAAGCGGAGCTTGCAAAAGATGCCCCCAATGCGGCGGGCGAACACAGGTTAGACAGATACACCGCAGCCGCGGGTATCGTTCCAGTTACACAATCGGCTTTGGACCCGTCATGATCATCACTCCTGTTCTGCATGCCGTGTATAGCGCATCCGTTAATGTTTTGCAAACCGGACATGCTGTGGCACATGCGTCTTGCTGGCACCCAGGCATAGGCCCCGGACACCGCACACAAGGGATATAGGCATGGCTGGTCCTGTTTTAAAGCTCAATAACCTTACGGTCGAAATCCCCACCCGCCACGGCGTGCTGCGGCCCGTCGATGGGGTGTCGTATGACATCGCGCCGGGGGAGATTTTGGGTGTTGTCGGCGAAAGTGGGGCGGGCAAGTCGATGGCGGGCAATGCCGTTATCGGGCTTTTGAACCGGCCTGCGCGTGTCGCCAGTGGCGAGATCCATCTTAATGGCCAACGGATTGATGCGCTGGCGCCCGACGCGCTGCGGCGGCTTCGGGGCAAAGAGATCGGCATGGTGTTTCAGGACCCGCTGACCTCGCTCAACCCGCTGTTGCGGATCGGCGACCAGTTGGTGGAAACCATGCTCGCGCATCTGCCCATCACGCGGCACGAGGCGCAGGCGCGCGCGGTCGCGGCCCTCGAAGAGGTCGGCATTCCTGGCGCTGCCGAGCGCATTGACGCCTACCCCCATGCCTTTTCCGGTGGGATGCGGCAGCGGGTCGTGATCGCGCTGGCCCTGTGCGCCGAGCCCAGCTTGGTCATCGCGGATGAGCCTACCACAGCGCTCGACGTCTCGGTGCAGGCGCAGATCATCGCACTTCTGAAGCGGCTCTGCCGGGAACGGGGCACGGCGGTGATGCTGATCACGCATGACATGGGCGTGATTGCCGAAGCCGCCGATAGCGTCGCGGTGATGTATGCTGGGCGCCTGGCAGAGCTTGGCCCGGTGCGCGAGGTGCTCAGCACGCCGCGCCATCCCTACACGCAAGGGCTGATGGCCTCGACCCCGCTGGCGTCAAAGGGCAAGGCGCGGCTCCATCAGATCCCCGGTGCGATGCCACGGCTTGACGCGCTGCCGATGGGCTGTGCTTTTCATCCGCGCTGCCCCTACGCCCAAGACCAATGCGGCAAGGACCCTGCCCCCACGGGTGATGTGGCCTGCCACTTCCCGCTAACCCCCGCGGAGGCCGCACAATGACCCTGGTTGCCGCCCAAAACCTCACTCGGATCTTTGACGTCTCCAAACCCTGGTTGAACCGGGTGCTGGAGGGCAAATCCAAAAGCCTTCTCACAGCCGTGAGCGATGTCAGCTTTGAGATCCCCGAAGGTGCGATTTATGCGCTCGTGGGCGAAAGCGGGTCCGGCAAGTCGACCATCGGCAAAATGCTCGTGGGCCTGCTTGGCCCCTCCTCTGGCGGGATCACCATCCGCGATGTGGACCTGGCGCGCGAAGAGGACGCCGACAAGGTCGCCGCCGTGCGCGCCGATATCCAGATGATCTTTCAGGACCCCTATGCCTCGCTCAACCCGCGTTGGCGTGTGCGCGACATCATCGCAGAGCCTATCGCCGCGAAGGGTGGCGTGACCGAGGGGCTGGCCGAGGCGCTTCTGGAGAAAGTGGGCCTGTCGGCCCGGGACGCGGGCAAGTTCCCGCACGAATTTTCCGGCGGGCAGCGGCAGCGGATTTGCATTGCGCGCGCGCTCGCCTCTGAACCCAAACTCATCGTCTGCGATGAGCCGACCTCGGCGCTTGATGTGTCCGTCCAGGCGCAGGTTCTCAACCTCATGAGCGATCTGCGCGACGATTTGGGCCTGACATATGTCTTCATCAGCCACGACCTGACCGTGGTCCAACACATGGCCGATGTGATTGGTGTGCTGTATCTGGGCCGCCTTGTGGAAGAGGCCGCACCCGACGCCCTCTTTGCCGCGCCCAAGCACCCCTATACGCAGATGTTGCTGGAGGCCGCGCCGCGCCTGGATGCTTTTGGCCGCGACGTGCCGCCGCCGCAAGGTGAGATCCCCGATCCGATCAACCCACCCTCGGGCTGCGCCTTTCACCCGCGCTGCCCCCTGGCCACCGACCGATGCAAAACAGAGCGGCCTGAAATGCGCCGTTTGGGCCAGCGGCGGGTGGCCTGCCACCTGGCGGAGTGACTCCGGTGCAGCGCGCACGCCAGATCTGGACCATCACTGCGCCGCTTCTGCTCTGCCTGATGGCCTTGGGCTTTGTCGGCCATGCGATGGGCCGCGGGCTTTTGATCTTTGACGCGTTCGAGCGGGCGACCTCGCGGTTGATCCACAGTGATCTGCTCAGCGATGGCGCAATCTATGGGCACATGTTTCTGGGTGGCGCGCTGACGCTTCTGGCGCCCTTGCAACTGATCCCACAGATCCGTCGCCGCCTGCCGCGCCTGCACCATGTCATTGGCTATATCATGGCGCCGCTGGCCCTTCTGACAAGCCTTGGCGGGCTGATCTATATCGCGCTGCAAGGCACCATCGGCGGCCCTTTGATGAGCGCGGGCTTTGCGCTCTACGGCCTCTTAATGGCCACCAGCGCGGTCCAAACCGTGCGCATGGCGCGGGGCCGCGACCCACGGCATCAGATCTGGGCGCTGCGCTTGGTGATCTTGGCGCTGGCCTCTTGGATCTACCGGGTCCACTACGGGATTTGGTACGCCCTCACCGACGGCGCCGCATCTAACCCGGAGTTCACGGGCCTTTTCGATCAGGTCCAGACGTTCGCATTTTATCTGCCTTATCTGATCCTCTTGGAGATCTGGTGGCGCCGCCGCCCGCGCGGCCAAAGTGCCCCATAACGCCAAAGCACAAAGTTTGATCACACGCCGTTTCTTTTTGCAGGTGTGTAACCTGCCGCTTGCGTTACCGTGACACCCCGTTAGGGTTGGATCACGATGAGCCAACACTCTGATATCTTCGACGAAATGTGGGGCCATACGGAGGCGTTGCGTGCCCCGTACGAGGCCTACATGTCCTGGCTGTCCGAAGAGGACCCTGCCGCCCTGCGCACCAAGCAGCGCGAAGCCGAAGAGCTCTTCCGCCTGATCGGGATCACCTTCAACGTTTACGGCCGGTCCGAGGCTGAAGAGCGTTTGATCCCCTTCGACATCATCCCGCGCATCCTGTCCGCCCGCGAATGGCGCAAGCTGTCGCGCGGGATCGAGCAGCGCGTGCGCGCAATCAACGCATTTCTGCACGACATTTACCACCGGCAAGAGATCATACGCGCCGGCCGTATCCCAGCCGATATGATCTCGAAGAACGAGGCGTTCTTGCCGCAGATGATGGGTGTGCAACCGCCGGGCGGCATCTACACGCATATCATCGGCATCGACCTTGTGCGCACTGGCGAAGGCGAGTTCTACGTGCTGGAGGACAACGCGCGCACCCCGTCTGGCGTAAGCTATATGCTGGAAAACCGGGAAACGATGCTGAAGATGTTTCCCGAACTCTTCTTGTCGAACAAGGTTCAGCCGGTCGAAACCTATCCCCTGGATCTGCAACGCTCGCTTGCGGCAACCGCACCGACGATGTGCCAAGGCAAGCCGACTGTGGCCGTGCTGACGCCGGGGATCTTCAATTCAGCCTATTACGAACACTCGTTCTTGGCGGATCAAATGGGCGTGGAACTGGTAGAAGGCCAAGACTTGCGTGTCGTCGATGGCCGCGTTGCGATGCGCACCACACAAGGCTACCAGCCGATTGACGTGCTTTACCGCCGTGTGGATGACGACTTTCTGGACCCGCTGAACTTCAACCCTGACAGCCAATTGGGCGTACCGGGGATCATGGATATCTACCGTGCGGGTGGGATCACCATCGCCAACGCACCGGGCACAGGCATTGCGGACGACAAGGCGATTTACAGCTACATGCCGGATATTGTGGAGTTCTACACCGGCGAGCGTCCGCTTTTGGAGAACGTGCCCACCTACCGCTGTTCCGAGCCCGAAGCGCTGGCCTTTGTACTCGACAATCTCAATGAGTTGGTCGTGAAAGAAGTGCATGGCTCGGGCGGCTATGGAATGCTCATTGGGCCGACGGCGAGCAAGAAAGAAACCGCCCTGTTCCGAAAGAAGCTGGAAGCACGGCCCGGTAACTACATTGCCCAACCCACGCTCAGCCTCTCGACCGTGCCGATCTTCACCAAGGCAGGTCTTGCGCCGCGCCACGTGGACCTGCGCCCCTTCGTGCTGGTCAGCCCCGATGGGATCAAGATCACGCCGGGCGGGCTGACGCGGGTGGCCCTTAAGAAGGGGTCGCTGGTCGTCAATTCCAGCCAAGGCGGCGGCACGAAAGACACGTGGGTGCTGCACGAATGATGCCCTTGGCCTTCGATACAACCTGCGCAGACCGCGCCGAGAGACGCGGCCTCTGATGCTGGGCAAGACGGCAAATGGGCTGTTTTGGATGTACCGCTATCTTGAGCGGGCGGAGAACACGACGCGGCTGATCGAGACGGGACAACGCATCGCCCTCACCCGCTCCGGCGCGTCCGAAGAGGACTGGCGATCGATCCTGCAATCGGCGATGCAGCTGGAAAGCTTTAAAGCCGCGCATGACGAATTGACCGGTGACAATGCGATCAACTGGATGCTGCGGGACGCGCAGAACCCGTCTTCGGTCCTGTCGTCGATTTCAATGGCGCGGCAGAATGCGCGCCTTGTCCGCACGGCGCTGACCCATGATGTGTGGGAGGCGGTGAACGCGGTCTATATCCGCACGCAGGAGCTTTTGCGCCGCAAAGTGCGCGACCGCGACCTGCCCGACACGTTGGCCAGCATTCGGCGCGGCACGTCGTTGGTGCGCGGCATGACCCATGGCACAATGCTGCGCAACGACATCTATGACTTCTGCCGGATTGGCACGTTCCTGGAACGCGCAGACAACACGGCACGGATCCTTGATGTGAAATACTATGTGCTGCTGCCCTCTGTCCGGGCGGTCGGTACAACGGTCGACAATGTGCAATGGGAGACGATCCTGCGCTCGGTCTCTGCCCTGGGTGGCTTTCGCATGGCCTATGGCCCTGTCCCCGACCCCCGCGATATCGCGCAGTTCCTGATCCTGGATGGCCGCATGCCCCGCAGCCTTGCGTTTTGCGTTAGCAAGATCCGCGATAACCTTGGGTATCTCTCCAAAAGTTATGGGACCACGCCGCCTTGCTTTGACATGGCGCAATCGATCACCGAGACGCATCTGGACCGGGACGTAGACGACATCTTTGACGATGGGCTGCACGAGTTCATCCAGGCCCTCTTGTCTGAGATCGCCAGACTGGGCCATCAAATCCAAACTGACTATCGCTTTAACGACTAAAATCCATGCGACTGAGCATCACCCACACGACCCGGTACGAATTTGACGAAGCTGTTTCGTTTGGTCTGCAGCAGCTGCGCAAGACACCGCGGTCCGGCAACGGGCAGCGCGTTGTGGACTGGCAGACCCATGTAACCGGTGGGCGCGAAGAAGCGCAGTATCAAGACCATCACAACAATCTGGTGCAACTCCTGAGCTTTGATCGGGACGTGACCGAACTGGTGGTCGCCTGCGAAGGCGTGATCGAGATTGAGGACAAAGCCGGGATCATTGGCGTGCACCGTGCGGCGGCCCCGCTTTGGCTCTATCAATGGACGACGCCGCTCACCCAACCCGGCGCGCGCCTGCGGGCACTGGTCCGGCAGATCGAAGAGCAAACACTTTTGGATCAGCTTTACGCCGCGATGCGCCTTATTCGCGCGCATGTGCGCTACGCAACGGATGTGACGCAAACGGACTGGCCGGTTGAGAAGGTGCTCGAAGAAGGGCGTGGTGTGTGCCAGGACCACACGCACGTGTTTTTGGCCATGGCGCGCGCGCTTGGCGCCCCAGCGCGCTATGTGTCGGGCTATTTGCGGCTGGATGACCGTGTCGACCAGGTGGCGATGCATGCTTGGGCAGAGGCCTATGTGCCGGACTTGGGTTGGGTTGGCTTTGATGTGTCCAACGGTATCTCGCCCGATGCGCGGTATGTGCGGGTTGCCGCCGGCCTTGATTATGGCGAGGCCGCCCCCGTCACTGGGACACGGCAAGGCGGGTCAGGCGAAGCGCTGGACGTGCAGATCCGCGTCGCAGAGCAGTAGCTAAGACGCAGAGGCCCGCGCATGGTCCAGGCAGCAGCGGTGCGCGCAATGGCGCACCCTACGGACATCCGCGCCGCGTAGGGTGCGGCAGCGCCCGCACCGCTCTTTGCTGAAATAATGTGCAGATGCCCACACTCGGGCAAGCCCTTGCAAACGCAACATTTACCTTGCGCCGCACACACTCCATCACGGACCACATGGATGAGCGTCTTTCCATAATCGTGGTCGAGCCGGACCGAGATCGGGCCTTAATGATCGTCGACAGCCTGATGGCGGCAGGCGATCACGACATCCAGGTCATCGGCGAAGTATCGAGCCTTGCGCGGCGGATCTCGCAGCACCAGCCCGATGTGGTGCTCGTCGACCTCACAAGCCCCACCCGCGACATGATTGAAGAACTCACGCTCGCTACCGCGCCCCTCGACCGCCCCGTGGCGATGTTCGTCGACAAATCCGACGACAACCTCACCCGCGCGGCCATTGAAGCGGGCGTCTCGGCCTATGTGGTCGACGACCTACGACCCGACAAGCTCAAGCCTGTGATGGCGGCGGCGATCGCCCGGTTCAATATGTTCCGCCGAATGCGCGAAGAACTGACCGAAACAAAGCGCGCGTTAGAGGAGCGCAAAGTATTGGACCGCGCCAAGGGCCTTTTGATGAAAGCCCGCGGCATCGACGAAGAAGCCGCTTACGCCCTTCTGCGCAAAACCGCGATGGACCGCGGCAAAAAGATTTCAGAAGTTGCCCAAGCGCTGGTGACCGCGTCGGATCTGTTGTCATGACACCGCTCAAGATCGCCTTTATCCCGCTTTTGGATGCGGCCCCCCTGATTGTCGCGCGCGAGATGGGCTTTGCCCGCGATGAAGGCCTGGAATTTGAACTGACGCGCGCGCCGTCCTGGTCCTCGCTAAGGGATATGCTGGCCTTTGGACAAGTCGAGGCTGCGCATATGCTGGCCCCCGTCCCTGTTGCCATGTCCCTGGGGCTTGGCGGGATGGCCTCGCCCCTCTCGGCCCTGATGGTCCTGTCACTCAACGGCACCGTTGTCGGCGTAAATGCGGCCCTTGCCGAAACACTGCGCGGCCAAGGCTTTGGCTTTGACTTCCAAGACGCCGCCGCTGCCGGGGCCGCCCTCGTGGAAGCCGCGCGCGCGACACCGCTGCGGATTGGGGTCCCCTTTCCATTCTCAATGCATGCAGAGCTTTTGTACTATTGGCTCAACGCCAGCGGCCTACCCGCGCCGCAGAGCGTGGAAATCCGCACTGTGCCACCACCTTTGATGGCGCAGGCCATGGCCGCGGGTGAGATCAACGCGTTTTGCGTGGGCGAGCCCTGGGGCTCAAAGGTGGTGGAGGCGGATCTGGGCGCGCTATTGCTGCCGGGATCAGCGATCTGGACCGCAGCGCCTGAAAAAGTGCTGGCCGTGCGCACAGATTGGGCCACGTCAGAGCCGCATATGACCCAAGCCCTAATGCGCGCCGTTTGGCGAGCGTGCCGGTGGCTTGGTACGCCCGGCGCCACGACCACGACATCTGAATTCCTCTCGCGCGGAGAATACCTGGACCTGTCGACCGATATCATCGACCGCGGCCTGCAGGGCCGTTTGATCGTTCTGCCGTCGGGCGAAGCGCGCACCGCGCCGGGCTTTATGGAGTTTCACGCTGGGGCCGCAAACTTCCCGTGGAAGAGCCAGGCCACTTGGATTGCGCATCAGATGGCAACGCGCCTCGGCTTGGACCGGGTGAGCGCCATGGGCCAGGCGCGCCACGTCTTTCGCAGCGACCTCTACCGCCAAAACCTCGGCGATATCGGCGCGATTCTGCCCACCGCGTCGGAAAAGGTCGAAGGGGGAATCGCCGCCGGAACCGATGCCGCCGCCGTCGCGGAACGCTTCAATCTGGCCGAAAACCGTTTCTTTGACGATGAAGTATTCGACCCAGACGCAAAAAAGTGATCACTTTTTGTGCAATCGCAGCATCGCGCTGCAACGCAGCACATGAGATCGCCCGATTTATGACGAAATTATCTTGCCCGAGCGGGCGTCGCGAAACAGTTTAGCTCCAGAAGCAACGACGCTTCGCCACCACATCTCCCAAGACAGGGTGATCACTGAGCAAGGCAGCTCGACCGGTTCATGCCAGGATGGCGCGAACACGGGTCACTGCCTTTTTGTCGTTTGCGCCTCCCTCCCAACGTGCTGGCGCTTCAATCCAAGGGACCTAAACCCGATGAAAAAAATCTTTCTGGGCACGGCACTGTCGGCACTTGTTGCAAGTGCAGCTGCTGCCGAATTGCTGGAACTCGAAAAAGACGAACTGACGTTTGGCTTTATCAAACTGACTGACATGGCGCCTTTGGCCGTCGCGTATGAGAACGGCTACTTCCTGGACGAGGGCCTGTTTGTGACGCTGGAAGCTCAGGCGAACTGGAAAGTTCTGCTCGATGGCGTGATCGACGGACAGCTTGATGGCGCACATATGCTGGCTGGTCAGCCTTTGGCCGCAACAATCGGCTTCGGCACTGAGGCGCATATCATCACCCCGTTCTCGATGGACCTGAACGGCAACGGCATCACCGTATCCAACGAGGTCTGGGAACAGATGAAGCCAAACATCCCGAAAATGGATGATGGCCGCCCACAGCACCCAATCTCTGCTGAAGCGTTGGCGCCGGTTGTTGAAAAGTACAACTCTGAAGGCAAGCCCTTCAACATGGGCATGGTCTTCCCGGTCTCCACGCACAACTACGAGCTGCGCTACTGGTTGGCGGCCGGTGGTCTGCATCCGGGCTACTACAGCCCTGAGAACGTGACCGGCCAGATTGGCGCGGACGTGTTCTTGTCGGTGACACCGCCCCCACAGATGCCAGCGACGCTCGAAGCAGGCACAATCTATGGCTACTGCGTCGGTGAACCTTGGAACCAGCAGGCCGTCTTCAAGGGCATCGGCGTTCCGGTCATCACCGACTACCAGCTGTGGAAGAACAACCCCGAGAAAGTGTTCGGCATCACGAACGAGTTCGCGGAAAAGTATCCAAACACGACCAAAGCTGTGACCAAGGCGCTGATCCGCGCGGCGATCTGGCTGGATGAAAACGACAACGCCAACCGTCCTGACGCGGTGGAGATCCTGAGCCGTGCCGAATACGTCGGCGCCGATTACGATGTGATCGCGAACTCTATGACCGGCTTCTTCGAGTTCGAAAAAGGCGACAAGCGCGACATTCCGGACTTCAACGTGTTCTTCCGCTACAACGCGACCTACCCGTTCTACTCTGACGCAATCTGGTATCTGACACAGATGCGCCGCTGGGGCCAAATCCCAGAAGCGAAATCCGACGCGTGGTATGACGAAGTGGCTAAGAAAGTGTACCGTCCAGACATCTATCTGGAAGCGGCACGGCTCTTGGTCGACGAAGGTCTTGCCAACGAAGCGGACTTCCCATGGGACAGCGATGGCTACAAAGCGCCAACGCCTGCAGCCGACATCATCGACGGCATCCCATACGACGGGAAAGCGCCAAACGCCTATCTGGAAAGCCTGCCAATCGGCCTGAAGGCAGAACAGATCGTCGTCGGCAACGAAGTTCAGGGGTGATCAGGCTTCCCGGAAACGCTCCAGTGGAGCGTTTCGCCTGATCACGGGCGGAGCCCCGGCACAGCGCAAAAGGCTCCGCGCCCAGCATGAAATGTCTGACCAGCGCCGAACTCACCGGCTCTGGTCAGACGCCCCCCACCACCACCACGACTGCACCCCGTTTTTCGGAAGAGAGGACAGGCAGATGGCCGCCATCGACCCCACCGAGATTTCCGCCGCCCGCGAAGAACGCCGGGCGCGCATGTTCACCCTGATCGGCAAGGCTGATCGCTGGTTCCAAGTTCTGGGGCTCAGCTGGATCACCCCACTTTTGCGTGCGGCTGCCGGTGACAATCCCAAAGCGCAGATGACCGAGATCTGGCGCCTTTTGGGTGTGCCACTTCTTGCCATCGTCGGCTTTTTGACCCTGTGGGGCATGTTGGCCCCGACCGTTCAAACCTCGCTCGGCGCGATCCCTGGGCCGCAACAGGTTTGGACCGAGGCCGTAAACCTGCATGAAGATGCGCAAGCGAAGGCCGAAAGCCGCGCCAAGTTCGAAGCCCAAGTGGCCAAGCTGAACGAACGCCGCATCGCGCAAGGCAAAGAGCCGGTCGAGCGCGCGTATACAGGTGCCCCAAGCTACTACGCCCAGATCTGGACCTCGATCAAAACTGTGTTCTTTGGGTTCCTGATCGCCTCGATCATCGCCATCCCGCTGGGCATCGCGGCGGGTCTGTCGCCTTATGCCAACGCGGCGCTCAACCCGATCATTCAGATCTTTAAGCCTGTCTCCCCCCTCGCCTGGCTGCCCATCGTGACTATGGTCGTCTCGGCCACCTACGTCACAAATGACGGCTGGTTCGCGAAGAGCTTTCTGAACTCTGCAATCACTGTGACGCTCTGTTCGCTGTGGCCGACGCTGATCAACACAGCGCTTGGCGTGTCCTCCATCGACAAAGACCTCGTGAACGTCTCGAAGGTTCTGAAAATGAACACCTGGACCAAGATCACCAAGCTGGT
>CAWUIP010000088.1:0-15284 GCA_963922415.1 uncultured Aliishimia sp.
AGGATGGAAGCCGTCTGGACGGGCTGTCGACACCAAATGCGACCTGTGCCCGCGTCGTTTTTGAAAGTGCTGCAGGTGCGAAGGTGGCGTGGCGCTGAGGGGAAAGAGCCGTGCTGTTGCAGTCGCTGCCTTGATTTGTCGGACAATGGTTTCTAGTCTCGCGGCAGAGGCCACATACAACAAAGGGAGGGCTCTTGCTGATTATGCGCATTATTCGCCGACTTCAGCACGGTCCCCGTTTCGCCCTGTAGATCCGTCTATGGGGCTGGCCCGAGGCGCACCTGCATCATCGGACAGCCAAACGCCGCGCTGCGGCCCTCTTTGATGTAAGCTGAGCTTCTTATGACACTTATGAATATCACCGCTTTGGGCGTCGTTCTTGGCGCGCCATTGTTCTCTGACTTAAATCTTACCATTTCCAGGGGCGACCGGATCGGGCTTGTCGCGGCAAACGGGCAGGGCAAGACGACGCTGTTGGCATGTTTGGCAGGCCAGTTTGAGCCCACGACAGGCGATATCGTACGCGCGCGGGGGGCTCGTGTCGGGTTTGTCGCGCAACACGTTCCCGACCCGGCACAAGCCGCGACGCTTTACGAGTGGGTTTTGGCCGCTTTACCGGCCGAGCAAGCCGACTACGAAAGCTGGCGGGTTGATGTTGTGCTGGATGGTTTGAACATTCCCGAAACGGTCCAACACACCCCCCTGCAGGCGCTAAGCGGTGGCTGGCAGCGCACAGCACTGCTTGCTGCGGCTTGGGTGCAAGAGCCTGACATATTGCTGCTCGACGAGCCCACAAACCACTTGGATTTGCACCGCATTGGATTGCTTCAGGACTGGCTGGGCGCTTTGCCGCGGGATGTGCCTGTCGTCCTGACCTCGCATGACCGCGCGTTTCTGGATGCGACCACCAACCGCACGCTGTTTTTGCGGCCTGAGCGGTCGCGCGTCTTTTCATCGCCCTTCACGCTGGCGCGCGCGGCTTTGGACGAGGCAGATGCGTCGGATCAGCGGCGCTTTGCGAATGATCTGAACAAGGCGGCGCAGTTGCGCAAGCAGGCGGCAAAGCTGAAGAATATCGGGATCAATTCGGGGTCTGATCTGTTGGTGACAAAGACCAAGCAGCTTAAGGACCGCGCGGCCGAGATCGAGGCGGCGGCACAACCGGCCCATAAAGAGCGCAGTGCGGGCGACATCACGCTGGCCAATAGCGGCACGCACGCCAAGGCGTTGATAACGCTGCCAGACGTGGCGGTGGAAACGCCAGATGGACGGCTTCTTTATCGGACGGGTCAGAAGTGGATTTCGCCGGGCGACCGGATCGTTCTGCTGGGCGCGAATGGGACGGGAAAGACCCGTCTGATGACCATGATCCAGGCGGCGCTGGGCGGCGCGCAAAGCCCGGTGCGGGTTGCGCCTTCGTTGGTGGCGGCCTGTTCCGATCAGCACCTGAGCCAACTTGCGGATCAAGACACGCCGATGTCCGCTGTTACAGAGCAGTTCGATATCGGAGACCAACGCGCACGCAGCGTGCTGGCCCGCGCTGGTGTGACGTTTGACATGCAAGACACGGCGATTGGGGCGCTGTCTGGTGGGCAGAAGGCGCGTCTCGCGATGCTTCTGTTACGGCTCGCGGACCCGAACTTTTACCTGCTGGACGAGCCCACGAACCATCTTGATATCGAAGGGCAAGAGGCGTTGGAGGATGAGTTGATCGCGCACAGCGTCTCGTGCCTTTTGGTCAGCCATGATCGCGTGTTTTTGCGCAATGTCGGCAATCGGTTTTGGTGGATCCGGGGCAAAAAGCTGGAAGAGGTGGAGAGCCCGGAGCCGTTTTTGACGCAACAGATGGTGCCAAATGGGGCGTAACGGGCCGTGATTTGGGGGCGAACTGCTGCGGCTAGTCAGCGTCGTGCGCCACGCGAAAGCCGATATTGGTTTGACGCAGCGACGCGTTGACGGGTTGACGCGCCTCTGGTGTGGCGTTGCGTACAGGGTCGTCGAACGATCCGCCGCGCACGGTGCCCCGGTCGCAGTTCGTGTAAGTGGCCGCTTGGGTTGGGTTGCCGCGCCAGCATTCGGCGGCCCATTCCCATAAGTTGCCTGCCAGATCGTAAATGCCGTTTGCGTCTGGTGGGAAGTTTTGCACCGAGGCTTGTGCGGGGTAGGGATCATTACAGGCCATGTTGCGCCACGAAAACTGGGCGGACGCGTCTGCGAAGTTGCCGTATCCACAAAGCACCTCGACATGGAAGCTGGCCAGGGCCAAACGGTCCGTCTGGTCGATGCTGGCGAAGGCGTCTTTCACAGGTTTGGACTGCTGGAAATCGGCATACTGACGTTCCAGCAAGAACTGATATTCGTCCTCGGTGGGCAGTCGGTATCCGGCGCCGGGGGACTGTTCGTTCAGCCATGCAATATAGCGCTCTGCGTCTTTTCGGCTGACGCAGGCGGCGGGAAACTGGCCCGCGATTTCGCCAGTTTGTGTGAAGGTTTTCGTGTCGTTGCGGCGCATTTTATCAGTGTTGGTCCAGGCGTAGCAGTTGCGCTCTGAGTAGGGGTCTTGCGTCGCGTTGGTCGCTTGCAGGTAGTGGGTGAACTGTGCGACGGTGGTTTCAGTTGTTGCGATGTAGAAGTCATTCAGCCGCTTGCTGGTGACCGTTAAGCCGTTGTTTTCTCGTTCGGTTTCGCGGCCTTTGACGCGTACAAGTGTTGGACATTCGCGGCAGTCGTTAAAGCCAGACACGCGTACGGGCGGGATCGCCCGTTCAGACGATTTTTTGGCGCTGTTTTTGATGTCTTTCAACGTTGGAGGCGGCAAACTTGGATCGGTCCAGCGGAAGCGGCGCGCGACCGGATGTTTCGACTGTGTTGGCGCCGTTGGGCCCTGTGCCGCGAAAGTTGCCTCGTCCGTGCTGTCCTGAGGGTCTGGGCCCGCCGCGCCGCTGCCTTGCGGGCGCACGAGGGCAGAAAGGGCCACCAAGAGGGCGCGCGTTGTTTCGGCGTTGGTTGTGCCGGTGGGGGCGAGCCCGGCGCTCTCTTGAAAGGCAAAGAGCGCGGCTTGGGTTTTGAACGACATCTCGCCGGTGACGGGTCCGGGGTCATAGCCTAAGTCCGTGAGCGCGGCTTGTAGGTCCGCGATGGGCGCGTTGGGCTTTGGCTTTGGCGGCGGCGGCGGCGCATCTTCCGGGAAGGCGGCGGGTATGGGAAAGAAGAATGCCCCATCCGAGCCGCGCAGGTCGCGGATTTGGGGGGTGATCGTGCGTTCCCACCCATAAAACTCGCGCAGTTCGGTGATCTCTTCACCCAAGTACCGGCGTAACTCGCCGACGGTGATGAGTTGGTCTTTGCCGCGCTCATTGCCGTAATCGGCCCCGCCGCGCAGCCCTTTTAGAAGCGCGTGGGTAAAAATCGACCCGCCCAGAGCGTCAATGGCGATAGTCTGTTCGTCACCACGCCCGGCCGTGATAAGATGGCGTGAAGGCCCGGAGAGTTGTGCGCGGGTGATTTCAGCGAGATCTGATTGAGGGGCACCACCGGCCAGCCCGGAGTAGCACGCATCCATCAGATAGAGCACGTGGTGCGCTTTGATATAGCTGTCCCATTGGCGGATGTTGTCCATTGAGATCATTGAAAAGCGCTTGTTCTTTCGGCTGGTTTTGACCGGAAGGAACCCACGCGCGTCGATGGTATGGCCGTGCCCAGACCAGTAGAAGAGGAACCGATCGGAAGTTTTGACCTCGTTGGCGAACACGTCTTGCATCAGTTCGGATACGCGGTCTTTTGTGACTTTGTCGCCGGTGAGGAGATGGACGTAGTCAAAACCAGCTTCATTCACCAGATAGTCGTAGACGTTCAGGGCGTCGTCTTCGGTCGGCAGGTCTTCGAAGTCTGAAAATTCGTGGACGCCGATCACCAGCGCATAGCTTTTTTGGATGTCGGCGAAACCCGCGCGGTGGAGGAGTTTCTTAACGCCAGAGGTGCGGTCGGGCGCGATAAAGGTTTCGTCGCGCCCCTCGGCCCAGGCGGAGGTCCCCAGAAGGGCAAGGCAGAGGAGGAACGCCCGGATCATTCGCTCTCAAGCTCTTTGCGCTTTTGTGCCAGTTCGACCTCGGCGGTGGCGATTGCGATCCGTTTCGCGCGGTAGTCGTTCAACTGCCCCAAGATCCCGAAGATTGCGCCGCCCAAGCTCGTGATTGCGCCCGCCAAGGCGGCTATGGTTTTCACTGCGTCATCGCTGCCGCTCTGCGCGGTCACACCGTCGGGCGTTTTGGGCAAGCTGAGCCAATACGCCACCAAGGCGATCCCGATGCAGGACAAGCCGATAATGACAGGCCATCTTTTTAAAATCATGCGACGCCCTCCGCGACGTCAGTAGAGGCTCAAATTCCCGCATGAGTTTAGGCAACTTAACCGTTTTTGCAATGAGTTCCGCCTTCAGCACTGCAACCGGTTTTTGTGCACCACCCCGCTCAGACACTCGGCCTTTGCGATCTGCCGCGCCTGTGCCTGCCGAGATTGCGCAACGGATATGCCTTGCCCTTGTGCGTGCCGCGCCCTACCACCCCATCCATGCGATTACTTTTTTTAGGCGATGTGATGGGCCGGGCTGGCCGCACGGCGGTCGCGGCGCACTTGCCGCGTTTGCGCGCGGAGTGGAAGCTCGATTTCGTAGTGGTCAATGGGGAGAACGCCACGTCCGGCATGGGGCTGTCTGGTGCACATGCCAAAGAGATCCTCGAGGCGGGCGCGGATGTCATCACGCTCGGCGATCACGCGTTTGACCAGAAAGATATGCTGCAGTTTATCGAGGCGGAGCCGCGCGTGCTGCGTCCGATCAACTATTCAAAGGCGGCGCCCGGTAAAGGCGTTCGGCTGTTTGATGCCAAAGGTGGGCGTAAGGTTTTGGTGGCGCAGGTCTTGGGCCAAGTCTTCATGAAACGGGCGTTTGACGATCCGTTCTCGGCCGTCGATCAGGCGCTTAAGACCTATCCGCGCGGAGGGCAGGCGCATGCTGTGATTGTGGATGTGCACGCCGAGGCCACGTCCGAGAAGATGGCGATGGGCCACTTTTGCAAAGGGCGCGCGAGCCTTGTGATTGGCACGCATACACATGTCCCGACCGGCGACGCGATGATCCTTGAAAAAGGCACGGCTTTTCAGGCGGATGCGGGCATGTGCGGTGATTACAATTCAGTCATCGGGATGGATGCTGAAGAGCCGATGCGCCGGTTTCTCACCGGAATGCCGAAGGAGCGGTTTACGCCCGCACTCGGCGCTGTCACGCTCAGTGGCGTGTATGTGGAGACGGACGACAAAACTGGCGCAGCGACGCGCGTGGTTGCTGTGCGCCAAGGTGGGCATCTGGCTGAGGCCGGGCCTTGAGCCGCGCCGAAACTCTGAGATTTTCAGCGATTTTGGTTGTCCTCGCTTTGGGCTGGGGGTTTACGCAGCCGATGACGAAACTGGCCGTGTCGACGGGGTACCAGCCGTTTGGGCTCATTTTCTGGCAACTTGCGATTGGCACCCTGTTGCTTGGTTTGTTTTGCACGCTGCGCGGCATATCTTTGCCTTTGAAACCACCACATTTGCGCCTTTACCTGATCATCGCGCTGGTGGGGACCGTCGTTCCGAATTCCGGAAGCTACCAAGCGGCCGTACACCTGCCAGCTGGCGTCATCTCTATCCTGTATTCGATGATCCCGATGTTGGCGTTTCCGATTGCATTGGCGCTGCGCACTGAGCGCTTCGAGTTCCGCCGGTTGGGCGGGCTTTTGGTGGGTTTTGTGGCCGTCTTGATTATCACGACGCCTTGGGACAGCGCTGGCGTGGGGCTTGCTGGGGCCGCGCCGGTGTGGGTTCTTGTTCTGATGGTGACGTGCCTGTGCTATGCTTTTGAAGGCAACTATGTCGCGCGTTGGGGCACCGAAGGCCTAAGTGCTGTCCAGGTGCTTTACGGCGCCTCGGCCCTGGGGATGCTACTGGTCACGCCTTTGGCGCTGACGTCAGGGCAATGGATCGATCCAAGGCCACCATGGGCTGTGCCAGACTTGGCGCTGGTTTCCGCATCGGTGGCGCATGTGATTGTCTATGTGGGCTATGTCTGGCTTGTCGGACAGGCGGGACCAACATTTGCAGTGCAGATTTCCTACTTGGTGACGTTTGCTGGCGTCTTCTGGGCGCAGTTGATCTTGGGAGAAAGGTATCCTTTAGAGGTTTGGTTTGCACTTCTGCTGATGATACTGGGCATGTATTTGGTGCAGCCAAAACGGGCGGCTGCGAAGGCCTAACATGCTGGGATTTTTAGATATTCCGCTCCACATTCAAGCTTTCATGGCTCTGGCGGTTGTCGCCGCAATGTTTGTGCTGTTTTTGCGTGAGACCTACCCGACAGAGGTGGTGGCTATCACCGGCTCTGCTGTGCTTCTGGGGTTAGGGCTTTTGCCCTATGACGCCGCGTTGGGCGTATTATCCAACCCTGCGCCTTGGACCATTGCGGCGATGTTCATTATAATGGGCGCCTTGGTGCGCACGGGTGCCTTGGACGCGTTCACCGCTGTTGCGGACGCCCAGGCGCGTCAAAGGCCTATGGTCGCCATCGCAATGATGATGGGCTTTGTCGTCGTCGCCTCAGCGATTGTGTCGAATACGCCTGTGGTTGTGGTCATGATCCCCATCTTCACACAATTGGCGCGGACGCTGGGCGTTTCCGCCTCTAAGCTTCTGATCCCGCTGAGTTATGCTGCGATTTTGGGGGGGACGCTGACGCTCATCGGAACCTCCACAAACCTTTTGGTGGACGGGGTTGCACGCAGCCAAGGGCTTGCGCCGTTTTCGATTTTTGAAGTCACTCCGTTGGGACTTATCCTTGTGATCTGGGGGATGATTTATCTGCGCTATGTGGCCCCGCGGCTCCTCCCAGATCGGGTGTCGATGGCATCCCTCCTGTCGGATCGTTCCAAGAAGAAGTTTTTCACCGAAGCCGTCATTCCCCCCGAAAGTAATTTGGTGGGTCGTGATGTGCAGGGCGTGCAACTTTTCAAGCGTGAAGGCGTGCGTTTGGTCGATGTGATCCGGGGCGACGACTCGCTGCGGCGCAATTTGGCGAATGTGGCGCTCCAGGTCGGCGATCGGGTGGTGCTGCGCACCGAAATGACGGAACTGCTCAGTCTACAGCGCAACAAATCGCTCAAGCGGCTGGATCAGGTTGGTGCGACGGAAACCTCTACTGTCGAGGTCTTGATTTCGCCTGGGTGCAAGATGGTCGGTCGGTCCTTGGGGCGTCTGCGTTTGCGGCGGCGCTATGGGGTGTATCCGCTGGCCGTGCATCGTCGCGACCAGAACATCGGCACGCAGCTCGATGACATTGTTGTGCGGGTGGGCGATACGCTTCTCTTAGAAGGCGGGCCGGATGATATTCAACGCTTGGCGCAAGACATGGACCTTGTAGATGTGTCGCAGCCGTCGCAGCGCGCGTTTCGTCGGGGACATGCGCCGATCGCCATCGGCGCACTTGTGGGCCTTGTGGGGTTGGCTGCGTTTGGCGTGGCGCCCATCCTGCTTTTGTCCATTTTGGCCGTTGCAATAGTCCTGATCTTTCGGTGCATCGATGCCGAAGAAGCGTTTGGTTTTATCGACGGGCGCCTGTTGGCCTTGATCTTCGCCATGCTGTCGATCGGCGCTGCACTTGATGCCACAGGGGCTGTCGGTCTCATTGTGACTGCCGTTGCGCCATGGCTTGAAAACATGCCGCCATTTTTGATCGTTTGGAGCATCTACCTGATGACCTCGGTTCTGACGGAGCTGGTGTCCAACAACGCTGTCGCCGTCGTTGTAACACCTGTCGCCATTGGGCTGGCGTCCGCGATGGGGCTCGACCCACGTCCCCTTGTCATCGCTGTTATGATCGCTGCATCGGCCAGCTTTGCCACGCCCATCGGCTATCAGACAAATATGCTGGTCTATGGACCAGGTGGATACAAGTTTACGGATTTTATGCGCGTGGGCATTCCACTCAACCTAAGCATCGGGCTTTTGGCCAGCGCGGTGATACCGATGATCTGGCCACTTTGACGCGTCGTGCAGGCTAAGTGTCAGTGTTGGCAGATGTGCGCGCGTCTTTTTTCGCGGTATGCGGTACTACGGCCGTTGTGCGTTTTCTACATTCATTTTGAAGCGATACACGGTGAAAGCTTAGCACCTGCATAAAATCATGGGCGCACTTTAGATCAAAAACACGCAACGCCTGCGCGCCTTGTTCCTTCAAACGGTGTAACAGGCAGGCTAGGCAGTGCCCCTCTGCGCGCGACAGTTGCCGGTGCGCGGGCTTGTTAAGCGAAGCGCAATGATTTGCGCGTAGTCACCCTCATCAGATGCTGTCCGTCGCTATCTGGCGGACGTGCTACTGCAAACACAGTGACCCAAATTGGAAAGCTTGCACGATGCTCCGTAGCCTCAATTCTCTGTACATCAAAATCATTTTGATCTTCGCCTTCGCAATTTTTGCTGTCTTTGGCGCGATTTCTTACATGATGATGACGCAAATCCAGCGTGAGGCTCGGCTGGCGGTTGCGAGCGAAGCCAAGGCTGTTGGGCAACTTATCAGCTTGCAAATTGGCGGCTCTGTAAAGTTTGGGAATACGGCAGCGATTGCCGAAATTATGGAAAGTGTGAAACGGGCGGCTGGCGCGGAATGGGTGAGCGGCGTTGTTGTTTCCAGCAACGGTACAGTTCTTTTCCCCACGCAGCCGGATGACGGGAGTGCGGGCGACGCTGAAACTATGGCGACGCAGGCACAATCGGCGCTTGAGATGCTGGAGCCTGTCTCATCTGACAACGGGCTGACGATTTCGCACCCGATACGCTTCGGGTCGGACAACGCAGTTGTTGGTGCAGTTACGACGAAGTGGTCGGCCGAAAACAAAATCACGCGCGCGACAGCGAGCGGGTGGAATGACCTTTTACTCACGCTTGGGCTTTTTGGATTGGCCTTGCTTGGTGCGGGCATTGCCGTTTTCCGTTGGGTGTCACGCCCATTGTACGGCCTCCGGTCCACGGTTGAAGAGGTGGCTGCCGGTGGTTACGGGATTGAGGTGCCTTTCCAAAAGCGTGGCGATGAGATCGGTGAGATTTCCAGAAGCCTTGAGGAATTTCGGTCAAAGCTGAAAGACGGCGAACAACTGGCAAAAGATAGTGCCTATAAAGGTGCCGCATTTGAAGGATCTTCGGCGCCCTTGATGGTCGTAGATAAGGATTTTCAAGTCCTGTTCGCCAACAAGGCTTGCCAGGCCTTGATGGAAGATCTTGAAACACCAATGCGGCGTATGTGGCCTGAAATCGTCGAAAATAGTCTGCATGGCGCGGTTCTGAAATCCATGGACGGGCTTCAAGATATTGTTTCCGACATCGAAGCCCGCGCGCAGGAAGCGCTCCCTGTTTCCGAGACGTTGTCAATCGGGGAACGGAAAATCCGTGTAAAGTTCAATGCCGTAGAGGGTGAGGATGGAGTGATGTTGGGGGCCGTCGTCGAGTGGAGCGACCGAACCGCAGCTTATGAAAACACTGCGATGCTCGACGCGATTGATACGTCAATGATGCGTGCTGCATTTGGCCCCAGCGGCAAGCTGATGTGGGCAAATCAGCGGTTCCTGGATGTTATGTCATTGGATCACAAGGGATTTGATGGTACCGCGCTCACCGACATTTTTGTACCGAACGGCTCTGTTTCGCAGCGACCGCTCGCAGAGGAAGCCACGACAGGTCGTTTCAACTTTAAGTCTGTTGGCACGCAATCGGAGAGCATGACCGACGGCAGTTTTGTTGCCGTCAAAAACCTCGACGGCTCGCTTGAAAAGAGCCTCTTCGTTGGCACCGATGTGACAGCGTCCGAGCTTGCAAAAATGCAGGCACACGCGGAAAAAGAGAAGTCAGATCAAGAGCAAGAACGGGTGGTTGTTGCTTTGGGTGAAGCCTTGCATGCGGTGGCGGAAGGCAAATTAGCTTCGGAAATTTCTGAGACGTTTTCCAGCGCGAATGAGAAATTGCGTAAAGATTACAATACGGCCATCGGAGCTTTGCGCGAGGCGATTGGTGCGGTGGTCAAAAACACATCTTCGATCCGCAGTGAAACCGGTGAAATTGCGGCAGCGGCAGATGATCTATCGCGTCGCACAGAGCGTCAGGCTGCCACGCTTGAAGAGACTGCGTCGGCCCTTGACGAGCTCACCAGTTCTGTTCGCTCAGCAGCCGCAGGCGCACAAGGCGCCAGCGAAAAAGCTGCCGCCGCCCAAGGTCGCGCTCAAGAGGGCGGGAATATTGCGCGCGAGGCTGTCGCCGCGATGGATGGCATCAAAGCGTCGTCGCAAGAAATCTCTAAGATTACGAGCGTGATTGATGAAATCGCCTTCCAAACAAACCTGTTGGCTCTAAACGCTGGGGTGGAAGCCGCTCGGGCTGGCGAAGCAGGGCGCGGCTTCGCTGTTGTTGCCACGGAGGTCCGTGCGCTCGCACAAAGGTCCTCAGACGCCGCGCGCGAAATCAACGATTTGATTTCGGCCAGTGAAGGTCAAGTGCAGGCTGGTGTTGAGCTAGTCGACAAGACAGGCACGGCGTTGGGAGCGATCGTTGAATCGATATCGGAGATTTCTGAGCTTGTTTCGAATATTGCGGTCTCGACAAAAGAACAGGCTTCGGGCTTGAACGAGATCAATGCAGCTGTCACGGAGCTTGACCAAGTAACCCAGCAGAACGCTGCAATGTTTGAAGAAACGACCGCAGCCAGCCATGCTCTGACGACTGAAACGAACGCACTTGCCGATGCCGTCTCACGATTTGATTTGGGTCATCAGCACCAGACACTTGAACCAGAAGTCAAAAAATCTTCTCGCCCAATTGCGCGGGCGGAGATCCAAAAAGAGGAAGCAATCGCGACCGCTGCAACTGAGCAAGAGACGAAAGTGCAAATCAACGGGAGTGATAGTTTCGTCCCCGAAAGTCATGCTAGCGATGACCTAACGGGTTGGGAAGAATTTTAAAGAAGAAATCTGTGCCAGGTTGTGAGGTCGCAGTTTTAGTGGCTATTGGCAATTCAATTCAAAGCGGTAACAGGGGGCTCAACCCTGACATAGGCCGGTCGCAGTTGGGCGCCGCTCGCACCCCCTCGCACCCTCTTTGAATGCAGGACCGCGTCAGTCGGGCTGCTTTAGGATCGGGTGCCGGAAAACGCTTGTTCCCAACCGGCAATTTGGTCGTCGTCCAGTTTTTGGAACAAGTTGTCGGGAACACGGAACGCGGTTCCAGGGCTCAACTGTGAAACGGCTTCGCGCGAACTTGTGGGCCAAGCCGCAGGGCCAGAGCCAAAGATGGCCGACAGTTTGTCACACGCATTTGGAATAAAGGGTGCAGAAATGGATGCGTAAAACATGATCAAGTTTATCGCCAGACGGGTTTGAGCCGCGGCTTTGTCAGGATCGGTTTTGAATGTGCTCCAGGGCGCAGCACTTTGCAGATATTCGTTTCCAAGCGCCCACATCCCACGCAATTCAGCAGCCGCTTTGCGCACATTGATTGCGTCAAGATGCTCTTCAAAGCGATGCAGCGCTGCGTCCAAGTTGGCGAGCAATTGCTCCTCCGCTGGTCCCCACTGACCGCCTGTTGGAACCGCCTCACCAAATTTGGAGCGACAGAATTTTGTAATTCGGCTCACAAAGTTTCCCAATACGTCCGCAAGATCTTTGTTCACAGTCGCCTGAAAGCTGTCCCAGCGAAACTCAGAATCTGAACTCTCTGGCGCATGGCTGAGAAGCCACCACCGCCAGTAATCTGCTGGCAGTATGTCGAGCGCCTGGTCCATAAATATACCGCGCCCCTGGCTCGTTGAAAACTGCCCGCCTTGATAGTTCAAGTAATTGAAAGACTTTATGAAATCGACAAGCTTCCAATCCTCGCCGGATCCCAAAATCGTGGCGGGAAAACTCAATGTATGGAACGGTACATTATCTTTGCCCATAAACTGCGTGTAACGCACGTCCTGTGCGCCCAAGTCTGTGCGCCACCAGCGGTTCCAGGCGTCATCGTCCAAACCTTGCGCTTCAGCCCATTCAGCGGCGCAGGCGATGTATTCAATCGGTGCGTCGAACCAGACGTAGAAGACTTTGCCGTCCATTCCGGGCCACGCCGCGCCATTGCGCTTGACCGGAACGCCCCAATCGAGGTCGCGTGTGATGCCTCGGTCTTGCAAACCGTCGCCGTCGTGCAACCACTTTTTCGCGATAGATGTTGTTAAGATCGGCCAGCTGTCTTGACTATCGATCCAGTCATTTAGCCGGTCTTTCATCGCGCTTTGCTTAAGGTATAGATGGCGCGTTTCGCGAACTTCGAGGTCCGTTGCGCCTGACACTGCGGACCGCGGATTTATCAGATCTGTTGGTTCAAGCTGCTTGGTGCAGTTTTCGCACTGATCGCCGCGCGCGCGCTCGTAGCCGCAGTTGGGGCAAGTGCCCTCAATGTAGCGGTCTGGAAGAAACCGACCATCGCTGACAGAGTATACCTGCTGTTCAACCACTTCCTCAATCAAACCGGCATCGGCGAGGCGATCTGCAAAATGTTGCGTCAGCGCATGGTTTTGCGGTGACGAGGACCGCCCAAAATGATCGAAGCTGAGTGCAAACCCTTTGGCGATGCGCGCTTGCACGCTGTGCATTTCGGCACAGTATTCCGCAACCGGTTTACCCGCTTTTGCCGCCGCAAGCTCGGCAGGGGTCCCGTGTTCGTCGGTTGCGCATAAAAACAAAACCTCATTGCCGCGCGCGCGTTGATACCGTGCATAAAGGTCAGCTGGCAATTGTGAGCCAACAAGGTTGCCTAAGTGTTTGACCCCATTGATGTAGGGGATAGCGGAGGTGATCAGGTGGCGCGCCATTCGGGCTCTCCTTAACAACACGTGGCGCACCCTCTAGCGTAAGGTGCGTGCAAGAGCCAGGGCCTACTGGTCGTCGCGGGCACTGCCAAACAACCGCCCAACTTGGAAAGATGTGCGAGGTGCGTAGATGTAGCGCGTTCGGCGCTCTGCGCGGCGTACGCGCATGCGGCCCAACCCGAAGATGATCAAAAGCGCGTGCGCCGCCGAAATCATGACGAAGAGGGCATTCGCGCCAAAGGCATCGATTAGCGCGGATGCTGTGTAGGGGGCTGCAATGGCACCAAGTGCAAAGTAAAACATCAAAGCTGCAGAGAGTTCGACGCGCTCGTCCGCGCTTGCAAAATCATGCGCGTGGGCGGTGGCGACTGAGTAGATCGGGAAGGTGGTCAGGCCAAAGAAAACGGCCGCTGCAAAGATGCCGGCGGTGCCAAGGGTGATCGCGTAGACCGAGGCGAAGCAGCTAAGCATGGCGGCTGCCGAAAGGCCAATGAGTACCCAACGACGGTCTATCTTGTCTGCTAACCACCCCACAGGGTATTGCGCGATTGCGCCGCCAACGACGAAGGCTGAAAGAAACCAGGCGATTTGGCCTGCGTCCAAGCCAACATCCTGACCGTAGAGCGGTCCGACCATACGAAAGGAGGCCGAGGAGAGCGCGGCGACGACAACCCCCAAGGCCGCAAGCGGTGAACGCGCGTAGGCCAGTTTGGGACGGAGACGGGGCGCATTGGGCGTTTCGGGCGGCGAGACTTTTGTGAGCGTCAATGGAAGCAAGGCGGCGCAGCAGATGATCGCCAGAATATTGTATGAGACGTAGCTTGCAGGCTCCAAAACGCCGATCATCATCTGCCCGGCCAGCGAGCCCAGCATATCGACAACGCGGTAGGCGCCCATCGTGCGTCCGCGCGTTTCGTTGGTCACTTTTGCTTGTAACCAAGATTCGATGACGGTGTAGCATCCGGCCACGCAAACGCCTGTGGCCACCCGCATCAACGCCCAGGCCATCGGATCAATGACCAGCATATGGGCTAAAAGCCCAATCGCGCCGGCCGCAGTGAAAGCGGCAAAGGCGCGTGAGTGGCCGATGGTGCCCAAAAGGCGTGGCGCCCACCAGCAGCCGATGAAAAAGCCAGTGAAGTGGGCCGAGCCGAGGATGCCGATTTCTTGGCGCGAAAAGTCCAAGGCGAGGCCGGACAGCGCATCCAGTGGGCCGACGCCTCCGGAACTCAGTTGCAAAAGAAGCACCGATAGGAACAGGGCCGCGAAGGAGATCAGCAGTCGCATGCGGATGTGTCTAAGGGGGCAGGGCGGTGAAGCTTGCAGAGTTTCGACGCATTGGGGTCGTTTTCGCGTCCTTCAGTAGAAAGTACCTTGGCGCGTCAGCCCGCAGCGCGGATATCGGCGCGGATGTCGAGCCCCACGGTGGGCCGCACTAATTCGGCATATCCGCTAATGCCGTAGGCATGTCTGTTGAATTGGCCGCTCAGTCGGATCTGCAATTGCGAGAAGTCCTGAGTGTCGCTGCCGCGTGGGCGAAAGATTTGCGCGGCAAAGGCGATGTTCCGAGTGACATCGCGCAGCGTGAGCTTGCCTTCGAGTGTGGCACCTTCGGACACGCGGCCCGCGCGCCCCAATGTGATCTTTGTCGACTGAAAGCGGGCCGTTGGAAATCGCGGCGTATCCATCACTGGCGCGCTTTTGAGCGCTTCTGTCGCAAAGACAAAGCCTGTGCGTGCGCGCGTAAGGTCTGCCGTCACATCAGCCTTGGCGCGTGTGAGGTTGCGGGGGTCAATGTGCAGGTTCGCGCTGCGCAGTGGTGCGGTGCCAGTGGTCGGTGTGCCATTGAAATCGAAAAGAAATTTGATCTCGGCGCTGTCGGGGCGCAGCAGGTAAGAGGTGCGGGCACCCAGTGCGGAAAAGGGGGCAAGGCCAAGGGCGGTCAGCCCTCCCAAAAGGGCGGTGCGTCGTGTGAGGCAGGGCATATCAGGCTCCGTTTTGTTCGGTGCGGGGTCTGATATGTAAACGGTGTGGGCGCTGATTTTATTCTGATCTCACGCAGACTTTATCCGCACGTCCTGGTCGTGCTTTGGACGGTGGAGGGTCCAGCGCGCCTCGGGGGCGGTACGTGCGCGTAGGCGTGTTAGCTCCCACTGGTTGGGGCTTTTGTGGTGCTCCGCGGTAAGGCGCCAGCGCGTCTCGACACCCTGCGCCCCGCCCTGATCTGGTGTCAGGATCAGGCCAAGGGGCAGGTGTGGGCCGGTTTTGCCGCCGGTCTCTGCGGCCAGATGCATCCGCCGTACCTGTGTGAGCCCGGGCAGGCCCGGAAGATCGCCCACCACAAGGGGAACCGCGCCCGAGCGCAACGCCT
>CAWUIP010000089.1:0-15213 GCA_963922415.1 uncultured Aliishimia sp.
GCCATCGACATCATCAACCGCGCGGGCCAGCAAGCCGGGGTGGCCAATTGATCTTTGATGAGATTGAGGCGTTTGCGCGGGACATACGACCGGGCGCGGCGCTGGCGGGCCTTGATCTTGGCACAAAGACCATTGGTGTCGCGGTCTCAGACCTTATGCGCGCTGTGGCGACCCCGCTTCAGACGATAAAGCGCAAGAAATTTGGCGTTGATGCGGCAGCACTGCAGGTCATTTTGGCAGAGCGCGCCGTGGGCGGGCTTGTGTTGGGCCTGCCGCGCAACATGGACGGAACCGAAGGCCCGCGCTGCCAAGCCACCCGTGCCTTCGCGCGCAACTTCGATCGTCTCGCACCGATGCCGATCACATTTTGGGATGAGCGGCTGTCCACAGTTGCGGCAGAAAAAGCGCTGCTTGAGGCGGATACGACGCGAAAACGTCGCGCAGAGGTGATTGATCACGTCGCAGCGAGCTATATTCTCCAAGGCGCGCTGGACCGGTTGCAGGTTTTGGCGCGGGACCAGGGGTGAGCCAAAAGATGACCAACGAAACAGGCAGCGATAAGATCTGGAGCCGAGCTGAAATCGAAAGCCCCTGCGTCAAGGTCTGCGTGATACATCCCGAAACCCGTCTGTGCGTCGGGTGCGCACGGTCCATCGAAGAAATCGGTGGTTGGTCGTCGATGACGGCGGAGGCTCGGCAAGCGGTTATGGCGGACCTGCCTGCGCGACAGGCCTCCCCCAAGACGCGGCGCGGCGGTCGCGACGCGCGGATCAAAAACCGCTAACAGCCTCACGTCGTATCTGCCGGACGAGAAAACCCCAAAGTTGATTGGTCAACCAATTGACTTCGGGCTTACGCTCAGAGAAAAAACCCCTATGCTGATGAGGCATTTGCAGTCGGAATCGCTGACTGCAGAACGATGTGACCGTGAAAAAGCGGCACGATTTGGGAGGTCATTATGACAGTATTCGCAACCACCCGTCGGGTGGCGATGGGCCTTGTGGCCGCCGCCGCAGCGACGTTTTCGACACATGCCATGGCAGGCGGCCACGGCATTGATCTGACCGGCAAAACCGTTGAGTGGGTAATCCCCTTCTCGGAAACCGGCGGTTCGGCCAAATGGGCCAACTTCTATGCGCCGCTTCTGAGCGAGGCGCTGCCAGGTGAGCCGACCGTTGTGGTCAAGTTCATGCCAGGGGCCGGGTCCACCAAGGGCGCGAACTGGTTCCAACAGCAAAGCTATGACGATAGCGAAGGCACGCTGATCTTCGGCTCCTCCGGCTCCACGCAGTTCCCTTACCTTCTGGGCGACCCTCGCGTGCGCTATGAGTACAACGACTGGAACGTCGTTCTGGCCTCCGGGACCGGCGGTGTGGCGTATCTGACACCAGAGCTTGCAGGCATGATGAACGGCCTGGACGCCTCGGCGCTGAAGGACACCGACTTCATCTATGGCTCCCAAGGTGCCACGCGTCTTGATCTTGTGCCGCTTCTGGCCTGGGAGATGCTGGGCCTGAATGTTGAGCCCGTCTTCGGCATCAAAGGCCGCGGCGATGGCCGTTTGATGTTCGAGCGCGGCGAAGCCAACATCGACTATCAAACGTCGTCCTCCTTCCTCAAAGGCGTGACGCCGTTGGTTGAAGCCGGGACAGCGGTGCCGATGATGTCCTGGGGCGCGCTGGACGCGGACGGCAACATCGTGCGCGATCCAACCTTCCCAGACATGCCGACCTTCAAAGAGGTCTGCGACGCGACAGCCGGGTGCGAAACCTCGGGCGAGCAGTGGGAAGCTTGGAAAGCGTTCTTTGTCGCAGGTTTCCCTGCGCAGAAGATGGTGTTCTTGCCTGCCGGTGCCTCCAACGATGCAATCGTGACCTACACGAAAGCGTTTGAGGCCGTGCAGGCGCGCGCAGACTTCGCCGAGATTTCATCGGCGCGTTTGGGTAAGTACCCACAGATGACGGGCGATGCGGCCACCGGCGCGCTCAGCTCGGCCACCCAAGTGCCAGAGGCTGCAAAGTCTTTCGTCGTGGGGTGGCTCAAAGACCGCTACGGCGTCTCGCTGAAGTAACCTCGTAAGGTGGGGCACCGCCCCCACCCCCGGCGCAAGGTGGGCCTGTCCCACCTTGCCACCGCCCCATATGCGGGTGTGATCAAGGCGTGACATCATGGACATACTTTCCGTTGCTCTCCCGGCCCTTTCCGATGCGGCGGGCTTGATATTCCAACCCATCGTCCTGGGCTATTTGGTGCTGGGTGTTGTGATGGGGCTCTGTATTGGTGTCTTCCCAGGCCTCGGCGGCATCGCCGGGCTGTCGCTTTTGCTGCCGTTTATGTTCGGGATGGACCCGGTTTTGGGCCTCGCGCTGATGATCGGCATGGTCGCGGTCGTGCCGACCTCGGACACCTTCGCCTCGGTCCTCATGGGCATTCCCGGCTCGTCTGCGAGCCAGGCAACCGTGCTGGACGGCTTTCCCATGGCCAAAAAGGGCCAAGCCGCCCGCGCGCTGTCTGCGGCCTTCGCCTCGTCGCTCTTTGGCGGCCTGGTTGGCGCGGCCTTCCTGACGCTCTTTATCCTGGTCGCGCGCCCCATCGTGCTGGAGTTCCGCACGCCCGAGCTTTTGATGATCACAATCTTTGGCCTGTCGATGGTCGGCATCCTTGCGGGCCGCGTCGCGATCAAAGGCATCGCCGCCGCCGGGCTTGGCATGATGATCGGCACTATCGGTGAAGGCGACAGCGCGGGCGAGCTGCGCATGGCCACCTATGACATGCCCTACCTCGTCGACGGCCTGAAACTGGTGATCGTCGGCCTGGGCATCTTCGCCATCCCCGAAATCGTGGCCCTCCTGCGCCAAGACCGCGCCATCTCGGACCGTGCGCCCTTGGGCGGCGGCTGGCTGAGCGGCGTGCGCGACTGGTTCGCCAATATCTGGCTTTCGGTCCGCTGTTCGATCATCGGCGTGGTGGTGGGCGTGATCCCGGGCCTCGGCGGCTCGGTCGTCGACTGGATCGCCTATGGCCACTCCGTCCAAACCACGCCCGACAAATCCAAATTCGGCTCGGGCGAAGTGCGCGGCGTGATCGGGCCGGAAAGCTCCAACAACGCCAAAGAGGGCGGCGGGCTCGTCCCCACGTTGCTCTTCGGCATTCCGGGTTCGGGCTCTATGGCGATCTTCATCGGGGCCATCGCGCTTCTGGGCTCCGGCTCGATCGAGGTTGGGCCCTCGATGCTCAAGAACAACCTCGACATCACCTATGCCATCGTGTGGCTTCTGGCGCTGGCCAATGTCGTTGGTACACTGATCTGCATCGCCGCCTCGGGCGGCATCGCCAAGCTCACCACGATCCGCTTTTCGCTGCTGGCGCCCTTCCTTTTCATGATCATCGCCTTTGCCGCCTTCCAATCCGGCCAGGACATTATGGATCTGGTGGCACTCTTTGCGATTGGCCTCCTAGGCATAATGATGCGGCGGTTTGACTGGTCGCGGCCTGCGTTTCTGATCGGCTTTGTGCTGTCGAACCCGGCAGAGACCTATGCCAACCAGGCGGTGCAAATCGCACGCTCGCGCTTCCGCAAGGGGTTTGACGAGGGGCTCGACTATATCTTCTCGCCTATCGTGATTGTGCTGATCATCATCACAGTGATCTCGGTCGTCTTGGGCCTACGCCAGGCGAAGACCATCATGGCCGAAGGTGCCGTCAAAAGCGGCGCCAAGCGCGCGCCCATGGTTTTTTTGCTGATCGTCATGGCCTATCTGATCACCGCCTTCACCAATGCGGCAATGATCCCGGATTACGCCGCAGCGGACCGCGTCTTCCCGACCTTCGTGGGCGGCGTCGCGATTGCAGGCACCTTGATCTTGCTGGTTCAGATGATGATGCGGGATGAGACACATGCCCTTTTTGCCGACCGCGAGGTTTCGGACGCGAGCGAGCTGCGCCACGGGCTTTGGCCCACCCTGGCTTGGTTTGCGGGGCTTTTGGTGCTGACCTATCTCATCGGCTTCATCCTGGCGCTCGCGATCTTCCTCTTTGCCTTCATCCGCGTGCGTGCGGGGCAAAGCTGGGGCTTTGCGGCGGCCTATACGGCGGCAGGCATCGCCTTTATGTGCGGCATGGCGTGGCTTTTGAACCGCGACTTCCCGCAAGGCCTTTTGCAGGGGGTCGTTGACCTGCCGTGGCCGCTGACGTGAGCCCCTTGCGGTTTCTGGCCCTGCCCGGCGACGGGATCGGGCCAGAGATTATGGCCGCGACGCTGGCAGTTTTGGACGCTGTGCCCCTGTCCCGCCCGGTTCAGGTCGAGACGGCGCAGATCGGATTTGCCGCCTTGGACGCCGCAGGAACAACGATCCCAGACGCGGTGGTCGCGGCGGCCCGGCAGGCAGATGGCGTCCTCCTGGGCCCCGTGTCCCACAACGCCTATCCGCCGCGCGAAGGAGGTGGCCTGAACCCTTCTGGCGTGCTGCGCAAGTCGCTGGAACTTTATGCCAATATCCGCCCTGCGCGCGTTTGGCCCGGCATCGCGGCCCCGGCCCAAACCGCCTTTGATCTGGTCGTGGTGCGCGAAAACCTCGAAGGCTTCTATGCCGACCGCAACATGGTCTCGGGCCCCGGCGAGATTATGGTCGAGCCCGGCGTGGCCATCGCCATGCGCAAGATCACGGAGACCGGCAGCCTGCGGATCGCACGGGCGGCGTTTGACTTGGCCAAAGCGCGTGGGTCCAAGCGGGTGACAGCGATCCACAAGTCCAACGTGATGCGCCTGTCGGATGGGCTCTTTCTGGAGTGCGCGCGCCGTGTCGCGGCGGAGCATCCAGACATCACGTATGACGAGATGCTTGTGGATGCCGCCGCCGCGCATCTGGTCCGCGCGCCCGAGCGCTTTGACGTGATCGTCACAACCAACATGTTCGGTGATATCTTGTCGGACTTGGCCTCGGAGCTTAGCGGCGGCTTGGGCGTGGCAGGATCGTTGAACCTGGGCACGGACGCTGCCGCGGCACAAGCGCAGCACGGCTCTGCCCCAGACATTGCGGGCCAGGACAAGGCCAACCCAACCTCGCTGATCTTGTCCCTGGCCATGCTGTTGCGCCACTTGGGCGAGGTCGCCGCAGCGGATCGCATCACGGCTGCCATTGGCGCCTGCTTGGCGACGCCCGCAACACGCACAGCCGACTTGGGCGGAACGCTTGGCACTGCCGCGTTTACTGACGCCGTCTTGGCCCGATTGAAGGAGTGATTTGATGACCCAAACCGCCATTCCCTATCTCTTTATGCGCGGCGGCACCTCGCGCGGGCCCTACATGCAGCGCAAAGACCTGCCCGAAGATCTGCAGACGCTGAAAGAGGTGCTGATTTCCATGATTGGCGCGGGTCATTCCCTGAACATCGACGGGATCGGTGGCGGCGCGGCTGTGACCACCAAGGTCGCTATGCTGTCGCCTTCTGACGACGATTGGGCCGATGTGGATTACTTCTTTGCCCAAGTGTCCGTCGAGGAGCATCTGGTCGACATCAAACCGACCTGTGGCAACATCCTCGTCGGCGTCGGACCTGCGGCGATCGAGATGGGGCTCGTTGCGCCCACAGGCGACGTCACCTCGGTCAAGATCCGCGCGGTGAACACTGGCGCACGGGTCGCGGTGCAGGTTGAAACACCCGGCGGCCACGTCGGCTATGACGGTGCAGCGGCGATCGACGGGGTTCCGGGGACCGCGGCACCGATTACGCTGAATTTCATGGATGTCACGGGCGGCGCGACGGGATCCATGTTCCCGACCGGTCACCGCGTCGACGAAATCGACGGGATCGACGTCACCTGCATCGACGTGGCCATGCCCATGGTCATCGCCCGCGCCGAAGCCTTTGGCCTAACGGGCTATGAAACCGCGGCAGAGCTTGATGAAAATACGGCGTTCTACGAGCGGATGGAGCCTATTCGGATCGAAGCCGGGCGGCGCATGGGCATGGGGGATGTGACAAAATCCGTCACTCCGAAATTCGGCCTGGTTGCCGCGGCGCGCGACGGCGGGTCGGCAGCGGTCCGCTATTTCATGCCATGGAAATGCCACCCCAGCCTTGCCGTCACAGGCAGTCAAGCGATGAGCGCCTGCCTGCTATGCCCAGGCACTGTCGCGGAGGGCCTTATGGCACCGAACTTGGCCAGTCCTCAGACGCTCTCCCTCGAACATCCGATGGGACAGTTGGAGGTCGTCATGGATTTCGCGCGCGGCGTTGATACGTTCGACGTGGTCTCCGCCGGTTTGGTTCGAACCGCACGCAAACTGGCGCAAGGCGAGGTCTTTGTCCCGCGTTCCGTTTGGGGTGGTTGAGATCGGATAAGGGATTTGGTATACTACGGTATACACAAATGGATTCTCATCATGACCTATGAAGACTGCCTCGCCCGCGCACGCCAAGACCTGCAGACCGCACGCAAATTGCTGCAAGACGATATCCAGGCCTACCCAACGCCGATCTCTGGCTGCGACGCGCAGTATAACTATTTGATTGGATTGCGGTCTTCGCTGTCGGACGCGATTGAAGCGCTGGAAGGGCCGCGCTTTGTCGCAACGCCGCGCACGCCGGAACTTGGTGCCGGGGTCGAAAGCCGGTGATCGTTCACATCCTGGACGACTGGTTTGACACGCTGCGCGGGCTGCCGTGCTTTGCGATGCTCGACGGCCATGATGTGACGGTCTGGACTGATCACGAGCCCGACCCCTCACGGCTTGCCGATCGGATTCAGGCCGCCGAAGCGCTGGTTCTTTTTCGCGAGCGGACGAAGATCGGCGCGGAGCTTCTGGCACGTTTGCCGAACTTAAAGCTGATCTCGCAACGGTCGGTTTACCCGCATATCGACGTTCCGGCCTGCACCGAAAATGGCGTGCTTTTGTGCTCGAACATGCATTCGGACACGCCCTCTTATGCGGCAGCTGAACTGACGCTGGCGCTGATCTTGGCAAGCTACCGGCAAATCCCGCAGCAGGTCGCGTCGATCCGCAGCGGCGGCTGGCAAATGGGCGTGGGGCGGACGTTGCGCGGGCGGACCTTGGGGCTTTATGGCTATGGACGCATTGCGCGCGCGGTCGCGGGCTATGCGCAAGCCATGGGCGTGAGCGTGCAATGTTGGGGATCTGAAGCCGGGCGCGCGCGGGCAAAGGCGGACGGCGCGCGCGTTGCACAGAGCCGCGAAGCCTTCTTCGCGACCTCGGATGTTGTAAGCCTCCATGTACGTCTGAAGCCTGAAACGCGGGGGATCATCACTGCCGAGGACCTCGCGGCCATGTCGCCGCGGAGTCTTTTGGTGAACACGTCGCGGTCTGGGCTGATCGCGACAGGCGCTCTTGAAACGGAGATTGCACGCGGCCGCATTCACGCCGCTGTTGATGTGTTTGATGCAGAGCCCCTGCGCGATTCAGGCCATCCGCTGCTCACCCACCCAAACGTGCTGCCGACGCCACATATTGGCTATGTGACAGAGGACGAGTTTGACCTGCAGTTTTCGGACATTTTCGAACAGGTGAACGCCTTTGCGGCTGGCGCCCCGATCCACGTCATCAATCCCACAGCGGTGTAACCCAGGCGCAGCCGGAAACTTTCAAAGAAGCCGGCGTGGGCCTTAACCGGCAGGCGCTTGCATCCAAGTGCGCAGCGCGGCTGTGGTTTCCGCCGGTTGCTCCAGCGTTGGCAGATGGCCGCTGTTTTCCAAGACGACCAACTCGGCCTGTGGAATGAGTTCTGCCATGAATGTATGCCGTTTCACGGGACATAGTTGATCATGCGCACCGCACAGCACCAGCGTTGGAACGCGGCACTTGCTGAGCGTAGACTGTTGGTCTTTGCGCCGCTGTAGGGCACGCGACTGCCGCACAAACACGTCCGGTCCAAGAATATCCGCCATGTCCATGACCATGCCCAAGATCTCTTCACGGTAAGGTCCTGGCGCCAGGTAGTTTGGCTTCATTTCGTCACGCATCACAGCCTCAAGCTGTCCAGTGCGGACCTTAACAATCTGTGGTTCACGTGCCGCGGCGACTTGCGGTGCCTCTGCAAGTGGATTGGTTGAGATCAAGGCCAACCTGCTCACGCGATCTGGTGCGCGCCGCAAAATTTCCATGGCGACGATCCCGCCCATGCTTAAACCTGCAAGCGCAAACCGCACGGGCAACTGATCTAACAGACCCGAAGCGATCTCTTCGATCCGTTCGCCATGGGTCACCGGGGCCGCACAGACGGTGTACTCAGAAGACAGCTCCGCAATCTGCGGCCCAAACAGGCGCGCATCGCACATCAATCCTGGCAAAAAAACCAAAGGCTCTGGCATACAAACCTGCTCCTACGTGTGGGTGTGCCTCCATCACCCAATGGCATTGCGGCTGCAAGTCGATTTGCGCGCCAAATCACTCAGCCCGCACCTGATCCCAAAAAAGCTCCAAATGGCGGCTGACAATCTTGTTGTATCGATCAGACTTCTTCAACTCAGCCAAACCCGCATTGAAGCGGTAAAGGTGCGTTGTCCCACGCCAGTGGCGCTTGGAGATGACCACATGCAGCCCTTCGACAGAGAGCGGACGCGGGAGGGGGCCCACCCGTTGCTCAATCCCCATTTCAAAAATCTTTTGGACACCCAGAAATTCGTTGACCGCGACAGCATCCACCTTGCCTTCCATCAACAGAAGGAAGCAGTCGTCCGGTGTTGCCGGTTGCTCGAGACGGATAAGGCCCCGGCTCAGCCATTCGCGGCCCGGCCCGTCAAGGTCGTGCGTAAAGTACCCCGCCGGACGGCACAGCGTGCGTCCTTCGATATCTGCATCGCTGGTAAATGGAATGGGGGCATCCAGGCGCGTGAAGAGCAAAATCACCAAGTCGACCAATGGCTCTGAGAAATGGAAGTTTTCGCAGCGCGCGTGGCCGGGGTCAGACGTGCAGTCTGGTCGAAACCAGGGAAACCCCATGTCCGCTTGTTTTTCATCCAGGATCGGAAACAGGTGTTGTGACCAGTCATCTTCCCAGATGATCTCGTAAGGCACCGGGCTTGGGCTGGCCTCAAGTGCTGCGTTTACAACTTCGGTAAGCATGCCCTGTCCAGGCCAAGCACGGTCTGTGAAAGGTGCATAATTCGAGCCTGTTACGAGAACCATTTCGGCGTCAGCCTGTCTCAACGGCGTTGGGTCCGCTTCAGACGATGCGCCATCCGCGCACGGAATCGTCAGGCGGACCCCAGCCGGCAGATCGACCAATCGACCGCCTTCAAGGCTGGGATTGCTATAGAAGATCAGCGACCACTTTGTCATATCGCCCAGTTGGGCTTCGGCGATACTAAATAGCGTGTCGCCTGTCTGGGTGGTGTAGTCGGGTGCGCAGGCCGCCGCCGCCCCACAGGATATGGCAAGGCTTAGGGCTGCTTCTCGAAGATACCTCACGCGCGACCTCCTGAACGCTCCCTAAAACTCCGACCAAATCCGCGACATATGCGCGTCCACGATGTCTTGGTACTGCCCGTTTGACTGTATCGCGGCGAGCCCATCATCGATCATGGCCACCAGGGTCTGGGCGTCTGGGTGATCCTTGTGCACCAAGACATGCAAGCCTTCGATCGAGATCGGACGCCCCTGCACCACGTCCACCTGGCCGTCCAGGGCCAAGTCTTTGACTGCGGCACGGCCTGTGAATTCATTTAGCGCGACGCCGTCAACCGTGCCTGCGACCAGCATATCAAAGCAGTCCTTCACCGTGCGTGGCTGTTCAAGCGTCACCAGCTCGTCCGAGATCCAGCGACGCCCTGCGCGGTCCAAATCATGCGTGAAGTAGCCCGCTGGGCGGCACAGCGTCCGGCCATGCATATCACTGTCTGTTGAGAACGGGATCGGCCGGTCCGTGTTCACAAAGAGCAAAATGAGCATCTCGAACATCGGCTTCGAGAAGTGGAAGTTCTCGCAGCGGTATTGGCTGGGGTCACCGGCGCAGTCGGGTTTGTACCACGGGAACGCCATGTCCATCATCGCGCTGGTCATTAGCGGATCCAGGTGGCTCGACCAGTCATGCACCCAATGCACCCGGTACGCGTCGCTGGCCGGGCTTTGTTGCATCGCGGCGTGGACCACTTCGGTCAAAAGGCCTTCGCCGGGCAGTGCCTGATCTGTGAATGGTGCGAAATCGCCAGCTGTCACGAGGTTGATATTGGCTTCCAACGCGCGGCGCGGCGCACGGGCGACGACTTGAGTTTCAACCTGCGCCGCCGCTTCGGCTTCTGCCAAAACTGGCCGACCACCCGGCAAGCCCGTCGGCAAGCCGTCAATACAGGTCAGTTTCAGCCTTTGACCCGCATAGATCGCGTTGGGGTCTTCACCGATCTGTTGAATGTTGTTGGTGTGTATTGCCGTCCATTTGCGCGCATTCTTATAGAGCCGGTCCGCAATCAGGCTCAGCGACTCGCCACGTTTGACTTCATATGTCCCGCCGCAGGTTTCCGCTGCAACTGAACCTGCACATAGAACTGCCGCAACAGCGGCAGCGCCCAACGCTCGCATCATGATTCCATTCCCCACAAGATTTCGACGATGCAACCTAATGAGGTATACCACGTCAAGAGGTGGCCTACATATTGTGGAAAACTCGCCGAGCGAGACCGATTAGTCCACAGCAGTGACGCCCTTTAACGTCGGAAAGTCTGCATATCTTGCCTGCCGAACAGGCAGAGCTTCTGCAGGTGCCGCACCGCGCCGCAAAAGCATTCCCCGCGGCGCGATGTAGCTGGAGATTGTCCGCCACGGCGTTGGACGCCAGGAAATATTGAAGGCGCAGAGCTTTGGGAAGAACCACAGTTCAGAATATGGCAAGTGATCGTGGATCCACCACGCCAGGTCGCGCCAATCGCGGCCCGCATCGTATTGGTCCGCGAACCAAGGGATCACGATCGAAGCCCCGGCGATGGCCTGATCGCCTGCGCCCCGGTCCCAGATATGGCACTCTTGCGGGTAGTCGTTGCGGGCGCAATTCAGCTTGTTCTCGTTGCCAAACCGATTGAGCGTCGGCGACCGATAGCCCGACCGCACGGCGACACGACCAAACGTGTCTTCCAGCGGGTCCAGCAAGGTCTGGCAGAAGGCACGCCCTGTCTCAATGGCAAGGTCCGGGTTTTCAGGGATGTTCTGCAAGCCATAGAAGTTCGCAATCTCAGAATACAGAAACTCGCGCATATAGAAGTGGCGCGATAGGCGCACGCGGCCCAGCGTCTCAAGGCTCCACATGCTGCGGGGGACCCGCATCAGTCCAAGTCCGGCGCGACCGTTTGTGGCTGGTAAGAGCCGAATGACCATTCATGGCCTTCGGGGTCCTTCGCGCGGTACCGGCGGGTGCCAAATTCGGTATCCTCAGGCGGGTACACAATCTCGGCCCCTGCGGCCTTTGCCGTTGCATAGTGTGCGTCCACGTCCGACACGACAAGGTAGACACCGGGCGACCCCTTGGGCGTCGCCTCGGACCCAAGCATGATGACCGAGTTCCCATAGGCCATCTCGCCATGCATCAGCTTGCCGTCTTCGCCATCGAAGGCCTGCACCGGCTCAAGGCCGAAGGCCGATTGCAAAAACGCCATTGCACCATGCGCGTCGGCATAACTGAAATAGGGCACGATAGACGGGCTGCCTGTCATGGGCCCTCGGAGTATCCCAACCAACGAAATTCACCTTTTTCACTGAGCGGGGAGAAAGGGTTCCATGCAATCTCCCAGATATGCCCCTCAGGATCGGCAAAATACGCGTGATGACCACCCCAAAATACATCCTGAGGTGGTTTGAGCAAAGAAGCGCCGATGGCGACGGCTTTGTTAACTATTTCTGCGACTTCACTTTTTTCGCGCACGTTGTATCCGAAGGTCATCGCGCCGCGCCCAAGGTCCAGCGGCGAAACGCCGATATCCTCGGCAAGTTTATCGAGTGGATAGAGGCCAAGCGTTTGCCCAATAAGGTTATAAGCGACCACACCATCGCTGCTGTCGACCCGAGCCCAACCAAGCCCGTCGTAAAACGCGGCCAGCGCATCAATGTCGCGCGCACCCACAGTGAGGAGACTAATCCGCTGTTCCATTTGCTATAATCCTTTGATCCAGTCGAGCATTCCGCTCACGGCGGCATCGTTTTGCGACGGCGACAGAATATCGCCCGCAATCACGTGTGCGTAAGGATCATCGTCCGGCCCAAGTTCGGGGTTTGTGATGGTCACCGGCCCACCCCAGGTCGCCGCCAGTTGACGCGTCGCGGCCGGCACGACCACTTGATCGGCATCCGAGAACCAAAAGAGGGCTGGAAGGCTGAGCACACTGTGGTCCAGCGACGTCACCGCCTTGACCACAGCCGCCGTCGGCAAAACGGCGGTCGAGGCATATTCTGTCGTCCAAAAGGTCGCTTGGCCCTCATTGGCAGGCTCAAAGCTGCGACGCGGGCCAACGATCCAGGGCAACCAGGTCCGCGCGGCAGGCCAGGTCAGCAAAAAGGCCGCCGGGTTGTTGATCCCAAAGTTTGGCGAGACAAAGATCATGCCGATCACCCCTGCGGCCATGCCAGGGTCATGTGCCGCCGCTGCCGATAAGGTGCCCCCCGTTGAGGTGGACATAACGATGATCTTCTCGCCCACCTGCCGCGCAACGGCGAGCGCTTCGGCCACATCGTTGATCCAATCTTGAACGTTGCCCTCTGCCATCGCCTCGGACCCGCGCCCGTGACCTGCAAGCCGGGTATAGATTAAGTTCGCGCCAAGATCCGCTGCGACTCGATCCGGGACGGGGCGGATCTCTTGCGCGGTGGCGGAAAAGCCGTGGATGTACAGCACGACGAACTCTGTCGTCGCACCTGCGTCACCCGCCCAAATGACCTGCTTTTGAATACCGGGCGTAATGTCCGAAAACGCCGCCTCGCGCGCGGCGAAATAGGCATCCATGTCACCACGGATCTGGGCCGTGTCGATGTTGGGCGTCAATGGCGCCGGTTCATAAGGTCCAAACATCCACAAGCCTCCTGCCGCAATCACCAGAAGGAGCAGAAGCCGCCCCAAAAACTTACCCAAGGCGCGCATCACGTCTCTCCCAACACCTCTATAATCGCGTCTTCGATCATGCCCAAACATGGACCGTCGGAAAAGCGGTGATCCGCATCTTTTACCAGTGTAAGCCTCATATCTGGGCAGGTTGCGTGAGCCATGAGGCGCAATGCGGTCTCTGTGCTGACAGCCGTGTCGGCAGTGCCTTGCAGGCAGCGGACCGGGAACGGCAGCTCCAACGGGCTACGCAGAACAAGATGCGCCCGACCATCTTCGATCATGCGCTTCGAAATATGATAGGGTTCCATGTAGTCAGAGGGCAATTCCACATAGCCCTGCGCCTCTAGCTGCGCCTTCTGGTCTTCCGTGAAACTGGCCCAGTATCCGTCCTCGGTAAAGTCGGGGGCCGCGGCAATCGTGACCAGGCCCACCATGCGGCCCGGCCGCGCGCGCGCCAGCAAAAGCGATTGCCACCCGCCCATGGACGATCCCACCGGCAAGACCGGGCCCTCAGTCAGCGCATCGATGACCGCCAATGTGTCCGCGTGCCAATCCCCAATCGCGCCCTCTTCGAACGTGCCAGAGCTTTGCCCGTGCCCCGAATAGTCAAACCGCAAGAAGGCGCGCCCCAAGGATTTGGCCCAGGCCTCTAGATGCACCGCCTTGGTGCCCTCCATGTCGGATTTCAGGCCACTCAAAAAGACGATTACCGGCCCCTGCCCGTCCGTCTTCTCATAGGCGATTCGGCGCCCTTTGGGTGTCTCTAGGAACTCTGGCATCCGCGCCCTCCAAACTTTTTCACAAATAACCACAGGGTGTTAGCAGCGTCTAGGTGAAGTTCATTAGGTGACTATATTGTCACGTGACTATTGAGTCACCTATATAAGGTCCCATGGACATGATCTTCAAAGCCCTCGCCGATCCGGCCCGCCGCACATTGCTGGACAGTCTCAAGTCGCAGGACGGCCAGACGCTGCAAGAGCTGCAAAGCCAGCTTGAGATGACGCGTTTTGGGGTGATGAAGCACCTGTCGGTGCTCGAAGAGGCCGGGCTGATCGTCACGAAAAAGGTCGGCCGGTTTAAGCACCACTACCTGAACGCCGTGCCGCTGCAGGAGGCCATTGATCGTTGGATCGACCCGTTCCGCGCCAAGCCCGCAACGCGCGCGGTTCTTGATCTGAAAGCCAAGCTGGAAGGAGGCCCCGCCGTGGCGCCCAAGCCTGATTTTGTGACCCAAACCTACATTCGATGCACCCAAGACGCGCTTTGGGCCGCGCTCACCGATCCAGAGGCGCTGGCGACCTACAACCACGCGGCAGATAAGATCCTGCGTGATGGCGACACGCTAACATATTACGCGCCCGACGGGCGCCACCTTCTGATCACGACCGAGACGCACCTAACGCCGAAATCCCGGATCGAGGCCAGTTTTGAACCGCACTGGGCCCCGAACATCCCACCTTCTCGCATCGTCTACCGCATCGCCCCGCAGGGCGATCACTGCCAACTGACGCTGGAGCATTACGCGCTCACGGCGGCGGTGGAGGACATCCAATCTGGCTGGGGGCGCACGCTCTCTGGCCTGAAAACCTGGCTGGAAACCGGCCAGGCCGCGAAATTCAGACCTGCCGCTGAATAAACCCGAAACCGCTCGACAGACGACAAGGAGACTTTACATGTCTGAGAAACCTGACTTTTTGATGCAGACCTACATTCGCTGCACGCAAGACGCGCTGTGGGAGGCGCTGACCGATCCCGAACAGATGGCAGCCTATCACTTCATGGCCAGCGACGTGGCGCATGAGGACGGCGCGTATATCTACAAAACGCCCGATGGTCATACCATGCTCACCACAAAGATCCTCAAGACCGAGCCCAAGTCGCGGATTGAGGCCACGTTTGAACCTGGGTGGGAGCCAGGCATTCCGGCCTCTAAACAGGTGTTCCTGCTGATCCCCGAAGGCGACCACATGAAGCTGGTCATCGAACACTATAACCTTGCCTTCCCCGTGGTCGCTGGCGAAGGCGTGGCCGATGGCTGGGAACGCTGGGCCTCGGGCCTCAAGACCTTCCTTGAGACCGGCCAAGCCACCAAGTTCAACACGGCGGGAGAGATGGCATGACACCCGAATTGACTTGGCTGACCCTGTCGGCGCTGATGGCCGCGTCCCT
>CAWUIP010000090.1:0-15125 GCA_963922415.1 uncultured Aliishimia sp.
AACCCTCTCTTATCAAATCACCCTAAACTGTCCCCGTGGCGCTGACGTCAGACACTATACACGGATCTTTTACGTATTTCCATGTTTTTCATATATTTATGAGAAGGTATGTTCGGCGATAGTGGTGATGCAATACGGATTGCAAATCCGTGTACACCGGTTCGATTCCGGTACTCGCCTCCATTATTTCTTTAAATTCAAATTATTTTGCTTCGGTTTGGCACGAGACCCCCTGTGGACCCCAAAAAGGAAGGCTCGCGTTCGTGCGTTCCGATAGGTCGCTCAAGGTCAAAGCGACCGACAACCATGAGGGTGACGTCGCCCCCTGAAATCAGGCCATTGAAGTGTTCGTGATCCGTCCACGCGTTCGGGGGCGATTGGGGATCGGGAAGCGGAAACCGGCGCGGGTTCACGCCCACTATTGGAGTCAGGTTGACTTGGGCGTCAGGATTCATCGTCCTAAGATCGCGTATGTTTCGAAGGCCTCACGCATCTTTGCGTTCATGCTGGTGTTCTCCACATCCAGCACGATCCGCTCATCGATAAAGCCAGGGTTCTCAAGCTTTGCGCGGCTGCCATGCCAACTCAGCAAATGGGCCATATGAGCGCTGCTTTCGATGCCCTTTTGAACCCTTCTTCGATCGCGGCGTGCAGTTCTGGGAAATCTGGATGCACATAAAGATAGTTCGCCCTGGGTTGGCGGATGAGGAGATGTTCTACAGGTTCCAGGCCGCGTGAGCGTCGACTTGCGTAAGTTTCAGGGTCATCTGTGTATCCCCAGGTCAAGAAATCGGCGCGACCCTCGGCGACCACTTTGGCGACATTCGCAGGCGCAACTTCAAAGATCGTCAACCCCACAGCCCGCAGACCGGGGTAGGTTGACGGGTAGGGCCCCACATAGGTGAACCCTTCAAGGTCTTCGGCGGTTTTAACATCGGCGAATTTCTCAGCGCTCCCGATCTTGGTCCAGGGCATGCGGTATGCGCCCAAGTCCCCCTGAATGGGGATGTGAACCGGCAACAAGGGGCCGTCGAACTTCTCGTCCGCGGCTTCCCACAGAACATTGGCCTCGTCCCCGTAGCGCATCATAAGCTGCACATCGCGTCCCGGCGCACGCGCATGTGGACTTACCTGCAAGTCATAGGGTCGCCCGGAATGTTCTAGCGCCATCTTGAGCACCGCCCAAAAGGGTGCATCAAGCGGATTTGGCGTTTCCGCCGTGGGCGGAGCCATTGTAAGTGGTTGGTTCAGGTGCAGAAAAAGGCGGACCTTAAGAGGTTCAATATCTGTTTCCGGGGCGGCGTTGTCTTGTGCGGCCGCGGCCGAGCACGACCAGGCCAAGGCAGCAGCCCCGAGAAGCAGCAGCGGTCGTCTTGATAGACTGTACATGTCAGGCGTTCCTTCATCGGTGAGTTTAAAGTCAACGAACTCTCATGAATGCGCACTATTCAACCTGCAGCTGCGCGCGCCCCCAAGCTCCGCCGTATTCCTCTAAGGCGCGTCGCGCCGCGTCGCTCAGGTTTGGCTTTCCCATATCAAAGATCCGAAGGTCGGGGTTTACGTTCTCGAGTGAAAATCCCTCATCCGCATGCAGTTGCTCTAATGAGCCATCCGCGATTGCGGCGTCAAAGCCCGCAACGATGGCGTCGTATAAGTCGTCGTTGTCTGGGGCGACGTAGAAGATATGGATCAATGGGATATAAAGGGCAAAATGCTCAACCCGCTCGAGGCCACGCGCGTTGAGCCGCGCGATCTGCTCTGGCGACGCAAAGACACGGGTTTGAAGGTAAAAATCAGCGCGACCCGCGACGATCATATTTAGCAGGTTACGATTGTTGCCAGTGACCACCTGAATGCCGTTGCGTTCCAGTGATGGAATAGTCGGCCAGCCTCTGCCTTGCAGCACAGTGAAGGCGCGCAGGTCCTCCACTGATTGAACATGGCTGAACTTTGAAGCGCTGCCGAGAGGGACCAGCGGTTGCCAATAGCTCTGCCGCCCCCCAAAAATCGGATAATAGATCGGGCGAAGTTGGTTTTCCAAAAGGGCTTCTGCTGGGTGGAACATCACGTTGACGACACCGGGCTGCTCTATCAACTGCTGAGGCTCGCCATATGGGCGCGCAATAAGGCCGCTCATCGCCAAGTCATAGGGGCGTCCGCTTTTTTGCAGGACAAGGTCCAGAACCAAATATTGTCGTGATTTTGTAAAGTCGCGTCCTGCTGAGTTGGCCAGAACGCGCACCTTTAGGACGTTTTCCGTTGCAGAGGCTGCTTCGGTTGCCGCCCTGAGCGGCATTAGGGCCAACACGAACGCCGCCCACGCGAAAATGAGGTGCCGTGCCAAACGCATTTGTCTTGCTCCTCAGTTGATGGTTCCGCTGTGTCGCTGTGGTCGCGCTCCGAGAAAGAACCGGGCCATTCTCATCGTCACCTGTCCTCAGATCGTGGCACAATCCGGTCCAGAACGAGCTCAAGTTCTTTGACCGGAAAAGGTTTTTGGAGGAACACAGTGCCTTTATCGAGCCGGGCGTTGTGGATGATTGCGTTCTCTGTGTAACCCGACATGAACGCAATCGGCAGATCCGGGCGCTGCGCGAGCAACGCCTCGGAAAGATCGCGACCGTTCAGTTTCCCGGGCAGTACAACATCGATCAAGGCACCGTCCAAATGCTCTGCTTGATTGGCCTTCTCAATCGCAGAGTTCCCGTCATGTGCGACAATCGCGTTTATATTCAACTTCTTTAGGTTTGACACCAGCACCTGTGAAAGCGTCTGGTCGTCTTCCACCACCAAAAAGGTTAGGCCGGCCAACCGCGGGGCGCCCGCCTGGTCCTCGTCTGCTTCGCTCGGGGGTTCATGGCCATTCGTCCTAATTCTTGGCAGGTAAAGCTTAATCGTCGTACCGTCGCCTGGTTCGCTATAGATCTTGATGTGGCCACCCGATTGTTTGATGAAGCCATAAGCCATCGACAGACCAAGCCCCGATCCCTGGCCAACTTCTTTGGTCGTGAAATAGGGTTCGAACGCGTTTTCCATCACCTCTTGCGACATGCCTGTGCCGTTGTCAGTCACGGCAAAACAGACGTATTGGCCAGGCTCTACCTCGTCCTCTTGCTGTTGGCAGTAGGCCAAGTCTAAGCGCGTGTTCAGCGCTTCAATGGTCAGATTGCCACCGTTTGGCATCGCGTCGCGCGCATTGACGGCCAGGTTCAGGATAACTGTCTCTAACTGGCGCACGTCTGCAAAACAGGACCAGATGCTGCCACCTATGGTGAATTCAGTCGTGTAACGCTCACCTAAAGATCGGATCAGCATGTCCTCAAGGTCGACAAAGAAATCCTTGACCGCGATGGGCTTGGGATCCAACGGTTGGCGTCGTGAGTACGCCAGCAACTGTGAGGTCAGGCTTGCACCTCTTTGGGTGGCGGTGATGCCCGTCGTGACAAGGTTCCGCCCGTCCCGATTGAGCGCGTTCTGATCACGTAAAAACTCAAACGCGCCGAGTATTATTGCGAGGATGTTGTTGAAGTCATGGGCCACACCGCCCACGAGCTTTCCAATGATTGACAGCCGTTCGGACTGGCGAAGCTTGTCCATCGCATCATCTGCGACGCGCCGACTGGTCCTTAGTTCAGCCAAATAATCTCGGTTCGCCGAGAGCGTCGAGTTGATCGACGAGGCCAGCTCGGTCAGCTCATTGTTAGCGCGCTTGATCTTGTCCGGAACGGCAATTGGTTCTGGGTGTCGTGGATCAATTCGCCTGAGACTTGCGAGCAAGTCCAAGAGCGGCCGAGATAAAAAAAAGTTGAACACAAGCACCAACACAGCCGCCAGGATCAGACTGCGCAATACTCCAGCAATCAGGAGGCGAATCGAGCGCACAAAGAAATCCTCTAAGGCGGTGGCCCGGTGCACGATGACCTTCAGCTGCCCCACCGTTAGGTTGGACTGCGTATGGAACAAATCTGCCGAATACATCTTATCGGTGATGTTCAGCCAGCGTGCGATCCAGTCCGTGGAATTTGGCGGCACCTCCCGGGCAATAGAGTGAAGCCTTTCCCCAGAGTCACTCACAATCTCTAGGTTGTTCAAAAACGCATAAATCGTAAGAGGTTGCAGCGCGGCTTCGGCTTGAGTCGTGCTGAGCTCAAAGGCGGCTTGGGTGGCACCGGCCGAGGCAACATGCAGGATGTTCTGCACCAAGGTATCGTTGCGCTCAAGCTCGTCTTGGTAGTCAAGGACAATCTGCACAACCGATAGAACAATACCCAGGAGGACTGCGATGCCCACGCCGGTGCGTGCAAGTTTGACCGCAATTCTACGTGTCACGAGATGTTACTGCCCTGCACCTTAGCCCCGAATAATCATAAAATTGTTTAGGCCGGTTGCATAGCCAGCGGGCGATCCGGCCACCTGCCTTGCAGGTGAGTTTTATCGATCACCCGGCTTCCAAAGTGTCTTTCGGTCACAAGGCTTGGTTGCGCCGACTTTCGTCCAGGAACAAAAGCTGACGGGGTGGATGGCTTCTGCTCCAGCCGGCGTCGGGAAGCGCCATTTTGCAGATGTCAAAGTCTGCCCATGAGCGGCGCCACCTCATGCAAGCTGCCACAACTGGTGTTAATCTGGCGAGGAATGTTTTTCAGGTCCATGGGATTACGTCCACTGAGCACGCTGTGTTCGACAAGCCGTTGCGGCGCGCGCATTTTCTGCCCTTCTTTGCGACGTAGGCGCCCTGCTTAATTGGTATGGAGGCGTGTCGCAGCGTCCATCTTTGAGCCCGCGAACGCACAGCTCTCGGCCACGACGTTCAATTGGGAACGCCGATATACATGAAACCCCACGTCAAACGGGGAAGTCTAACGCGATTGATGCAGAAGCAATCTGTAAAGCAGTAACCCGGCCAACACTGCGTTTTGTTGCGGTCAAAACCGCGCAAACAGGCCCCTCTCGGCAGAATTACTTTGCAAATGGCCCTGCTGGGCAATGGGATCACATGACCGCTTATGACAAACGCATGAAATCAGATCCAAAATGTCTTCCAGTGCAAGAGCAATTCACATCGGACGCTGGTTGCCTCCGTATCCGAAGCGCCCTTTGAGATCGTAGTGGACATTTTTGCGCAGCGCGGCGAACAGAGTTTGCCTCGAAATTTGCTTATGGTCGGCAAGGCGGACATCTGCTGCCGGCGGCAATTTCAACAGGAGCGCCTAATGTCATCATACTGGCTGCTTACTTAACGTGTTGGGCGAAATGCGTCCCTTAGTCTTTGTTCGTCTGCCCGAAAGAGCCACCAGCATCCATGATGCACCGCACCAGTTTTGAATGGTTGCTGAACATCCAAACAGATTGGTTCGACCCGAATTGTGTGTCGCTATACCTCGGGTGGTAACCTCTGCAGCGCCTCCCCTGCGGATCGTGAGGCCTGCGGGGCTCAGGTGGATATGTGGCGGGCTTTGCTAAGACTGGGCCCGAAATTAGTTACGCAGGGTAACGCTTACGTAAACGTCATCCATTGTTTACGCATCGGTATACGCGATCTTCCAACCACCGCGTGGGAAATACACTGATGTCCAAAGTAGATGTTTTCTTCGAACAAAAGGCTCGAAACTTTACGACAGGCAAGCTGTCTCAGATCGGGGAAATCATGGAGTTTCCATGCATAGTTGGAATGGGGGTAAGGCAAGTTACCTTTGCATCACTCCAGGAATTGAATGACGCGATGTGTGTCTATCGAGCGTCTCTCCGGCAAAATGGTTACAGCCACACATTGGTCAAATCAGAGTATCAGAAACCACTCGAAAATGGCGTTACTTATGCCTTAGTTGACATAGTGCACTACAATCACGACGGCATTGAAATCGCGCACTTGCCTGCAAGTTATTTCATTGAACTGGGAACACAAGATACGCCTGTGGTGCAAAAGGTCGAGTTTCTTGAAGACCCTTTTTCGGCGCTCCAACACGACATCAGCTACGCTTGAAGCCCCAAACAAAGATGCCAGTTTCGTCAAGGTTTCTTACCGATTTTGATTTGACCTATGTGCGTTGTTCCGGTTCGATTACGATCGATGAAATTTACGAACTCATTGATTGGATAACTTCGTCTCCTGCACACCAGTCCAACCTCGTTCTGGTCGACTCGAGGGGGTGTTCCGGTGTTCATGTCGATTTCAGTGACGTATTTTCTTTGGCATCGAAGTTGAAGTGGGAATTATTGAAGAGGCTTAGAAACTTATCCGCCATACCAAAAGTGCACTTTTTTGTGCCTGATGATGGCATTATCGGCGCGGTCAGGCAGTTTCAAGCGATCACAGAAGCATTTGGCGGGATGGAGGTTCATGTGCACCGTGATCTCGCCTCGTTACAAACGTCGCTCGGAACAGCAAGCCTAACTTATCAGAGTTTGCTGGAAGCCGAAAAAGAGGCTTAGCCGATTGCGGTGTTCGATTTCATAACGGTGGCGTCTTGGCCGGTCGCGGTCCCGCAAAGCGGCGTGCGGCTTTAGTGCTGGAGCCCGTCCCGATCCGCAACCGACCTCTGACAGATGTATGAAGGCTGAAAATCGATCAGCGGGAAAGACGGAAAATTGCCGACCAGTGAAATTTTATTGCGCAATCTCATCTGCTTGTTATAAGATTTAGAAAATCCGGGAGGTGCGTATGGCGGGTTTAGGTCTCGATCCGATAGATCGAAAGATTTTGGCTGAGTTGCAGGCAGATGGTCGCATGACCAATGTGGAATTGGCCAAGCGGGTCGGAATATCGGCACCGCCCTGCTTGCGGCGCGTGCGCACGCTCGAAGAACAAGGCTATATCAAGGGCTACAATGCCATCGTTGATGCGCGCGCGCTGGGGTTCGAAGTTCAGGTCTTCGCAATGGTCGGGTTGGCCAGCCAAGCCAAGGCGGATCTCAACGCCTTCGAGGCGCAGTGCCGCGTATGGCCGCTTGTGCGTGAGTGCCACATGCTCAACGGCGAAGTGGACTTCATCCTCAAATGCACCGCTCCCGATTTGTCGAGTTTTCAGACCTTTCTAACAGAAGAGCTTTTGACCCTGCCAAACGTGGCGAGCGTCAAAACATCGCTTGTGATCCAAGAAGCGAAAGATGCAGCGGGCGTCCCTTTTGATGTGTTAGAGGAACGCCTTCAGAAATCTGCCTAAACGAGGCCGACCGTAGGGTGCGTTTTAACGCACCCCACCGACGTGGCTTAGCGTATCATGGGTGTGGCGCCGTCGGGCGCGCGACTTTGGCAAAGCGGCCCAAAGTCCGTTGGGTGATCGAATTGCGGAAAGGCGCGCATGAAATCTGCGAGGTCCGGGCGGTTTAGACTGCGGAGAACCTGACTGCCCGGGTGATAGGTTTCCACCTCCAGTCCACCTGCACGAACAATAGAATGCCGCTCAAGCACGATGTGGAACAAGTGAACAGGGGTAGGTGGGATAATCTCGATTACGTTTACGGCATCGACGAACTCGCGAACCGGGCTGAGCAGGGCGTCCGACTTCGTTTCGTTGCGCAAGTGCGGTGGCGTTTGCAGGATGCGCGCGCCGGAGCCAAGCGTCACAAATCGGTCTGGACGGCATGCGCCAAAGCTATCGGCCATGATCCGAACCAAAGGCATGCGACGCCCACGCGCGTGCTGTGGGCTGAACATGCCGCTGCCAATCCACAAAACGCGCGCCGGTGCGCCGTCGCGGGTCCAAAGCTTGTCGCCTGGAATGAGATCCTCAATCGCGATTTCGCCCACATCCGACTGCAACACGGTGCCGCGCGCAAAGGCAGAAAATGCTTGTTCGAAGACCGGAAGGGCGGGAAGTTTAACCTGGCCCAAATACCGCGACCCATCCCGACGCAGGGCCGCAATCTCGAAGTTGCGTGTCGGCCTGTCAACATGGGTGGTTTGGCCCGCGCGCGTGGCGCGAAGCGTTGTGGTTTGAGTTGTTGGGAAAGAAGACCTTGAATACGCAACCGGCGTACCGGTTCTGTGGGGCAATACCATGAAACACACCATTTACTTGCGGTCACATCCGCGCCGGCCCCACCGACGTCACAGACAGACACATTCGCCTTGATACAGCCACGTTGTCGAACAAACGCCGCCAAAAAGTCAAATTTCAATAGACTTTGAAACGAAATCTAAATGCAATTCTCGCGACGCTGCCGGATTGTTTCGGAAGAAATGCAGAATACAGCCACATTCTAAACAAAAATCCCCGCCTGAGAGCAGGCGGGGATCTGAGTGCTGAGTGAAACTGCTCAGTGGGGGAGATTAAGCAGTTTTCCTTGGTGTGTTTGGGAGGGTGCGTTTGGCGACGAAGGCCGCGCGGCGCGCGCCTCGCGCGAACGGCAAGGTGGGGGTGCTCGTTTTTGCCGTTTGTGTCACCGAAGCGATAAAGCGTTTGCGGCCGGTCATCTGTTCAACGTCTCCTGCTCGTTTTTGGTGCATCGGGCCGTTTTTGGGGCCTCTATTTGCGTGATGGGGGTACTATGACCAACCAATTCGGCAGGTTTTGGGCATCTCAGACACTTCTTGAAAAAATTTTCTCAGTTTTTCCCTATTCTTGGCGTCGGGCAGGTTGCGTTAGATGAAAACTTCGGGAAATCATTGGTTTACGTCTTGTTTTGTGGACAATCGCAGAGACCAACGCGGATTGTTTCGAACGCATTAGGGCTGGAATAAGGCGTGGGCGCGACTGGTTTTCGCCGTAATCACAGAGTGATGGCAGACATCAAGCGCCCGTAATCGGCTTCCTTCGCGTGCACCGATCGCCGGTAACTGAAAAACCGCTTGGCGTCGGAATAGGTGCAATGACGGGTCCATTCCGCGTGACCGATCCCAGCGGCACGCAAACGTGCAAGCCCATATCCGGGCAAATCGAAGTGAACGCGGTCCGCGTCGCCATTTGCAAAAAAACGGGCGTTACTGGGGTCTTCCATCAAGAAGTGATCCAGGAACTCCGGTCCGACCTCGTATGCATGTTGCGAAATCGACGGACCGATCACGGCGTTGATGCGGTCTCTTTGAGCACCAAGGCCTTCCATGGCGTCAACGGTTGCTTCCAGCACGCCAGCTGCGGCACCCCGCCAACCTGCATGTGCTGCGCCGATGACTTGTGCCTCTCGATCGGCAAAGAGAACCGGCTGACAGTCTGCGGTCAGTATGGATAGGACAACGCCTTTGCTTTTGCTCACGAGGGCGTCAGCTTTGGGGCGCTCAGCGGCGGCGGCTGTGACGACAACCACATCGGCGGAGTGGACTTGATGGACGCCAGCCAACTGTTCGGGTTCTGCGCCCATGGCCGCGGCAACCCGAGCGCGATTAATCTGTACGATTTCCGCCTGGTCAGAGCTGCCGGTGCCGCAGTTTAAGCCCTCAAAAATCCCCGACGACGCACCGCCGCACCGGGTAAAGAACCCGTGGCGCATGGGTGACAGGCAGTCGGCGGTGAGAATTTCGAGTGTCATGGCTCCAGTCCAGGCAAAGGTGGCGCAGCGTGCGGGGCAAACCCCAACACTTTAAACAAGTTTCCCATTTCGTCTGGGTGGGTCAACCGCCGATGTGCGGCGATGTGGTTTTCAAGGGCTGTGCCTGAAAACTGTGGAATCAATGCCTGAGCACGTTGCGTGATCCCTAAACGCTCTAAAAAGATGCCTTGGGCCGTCATCCGCGTCGCGCGCACCCCTGTTGCCAGACGTGCCAAAGCCTCGAAGTCGACATGCGCCGTGATATCGGCTTGTCCCGGGTCCGCCAACACGGGCACAGTCTTATGCGATTGCAGGGCCTGCAGCGTGTCACCGTGCGAGCGCCAATCTCCATAATCGATGACCAAACCGGCGCCGCCATGCCTTTCGATCCGCGCGAGCACCGGCTCTAAGTAGGCGCCTGCCGTCGGGCAGACTTCGACCACATCGCCGTCGCGTGTGTCCGCCAACCGCTCCGCCAAGGCAGGTTGGGGTTGCAGCTGCCCCAAGCCAAACGCCAATGCGTCGCCATTGCGCCCAACGCGGATCTCGCGCCAGCCCTGATTGGCGCGCTGGAATTGTCGGATTGGCAATGCGTCGAAGAACTCGTTGGCGACCCAGAACAGCGGGGCTTCGGGCAGATCCTCTGGCCGGTCGATCCAGCTTACGTCACTCTCGGACAGCCGTGCCTTTTGTGTCGCGCGCAACGCAGGCGAGGCTTCAAGCAGCACGGCGCGCGGGGAAAATCCAGGCACCTGGCGGCTGGCGCGCAGGATATCAGCCATCAGCGTTCCGCGGCCCGGGCCGAACTCTGCGAGCGTCACATCTTGCGCGCACCCCTGATCCATCCAAGCCTGCGCCAATGCCAAGCCAACGAGTTCGCCAAACATCTGACTGATTTCTGGGGACGTCGTGAAATCGCCGCCGCGGCCCAAAGGATCGCGGGTGGTGTAGTAGCCGTGCTTGGGGTGCATCAACGCCTCGGCCATGAAGTCTGCGACACTCACGGGGCCGTCTGCATCGATCCGGGTCAGTAGACTGCTGAGAAGGCTCACGTGGGAACCGGGCCTGCCCGGAGCGCCCGCCACATCAACCATGCCCCCAATGCGACCATCGGAAGCGACAAGATTTGGCCCATCGTGAGGCCGTATCCACCGATGTGCCAAGCCAGCCCAAGCGGATTGCCTGGGGAGATGAACTGTGCGTCCGGCTGGCGCACGAATTCAACGACAAAGCGGCCCAGTCCATAGCCGGCAAAGAAAGTACCGCAGACGAGTCCTGGCCGCTTCAATGCGCCTCTTCGGTAAACGAGCCAGAACATCAGCAAGCCCAGCAAGAGCCCCTCCAGTGCAGCCTCGTAAAGCTGGCTGGGGTGCCGTGCGCAAAGCCCGGGGACGATCCCAGGGCAGCTTTGCGCTGCCTCTCCTGGAAACACGACTCCCCATGGCATGAACGTTTGACGCCCCCAAAGCTCCGCATTGATGAAGTTGGCCACGCGGCCCAGAAAGAGGCCAACAGGCACGCCAAGTGCGATCGCGTCTGCGGCAGAGAGACGCGGGATGCGCTGCATGCCGGTATACCACCAACTTGCAACGACCACACCCAACAGCCCCCCGTGAAACGCCATGCCACCTTGCCAAACCATCAAAATCTCGCCTGGATTCTGCAAGTAGTAGGCAGGTTGATAAAAGGCGACGTAGCCCAAGCGTCCTCCTATGATGACGCCCAAGATGATCCAGGTCAGCAAGTCCTCGATCTGCCGCGGTGTCATGGCGGGCGTATTGCCCGGCCAAAGCTGCGGCGCGCGCACCACGCGCAGGACCAACTGCCACCCAATTAAGATGCCGACGATGTAAGCCAGCGCGTACCAGCGCAACGCCAGCTCGAACCCGAACACGGTGATCGAAAAAATCTCGGGCGAGATGCTTGGGAAGGGGAGGCCGGTTTCCATGGCCCGCCTCTTGCGGTGCGACCTTTGTGAAGTCAACCTTGCGCTGCACCGCAGGCTGCCCCATATCACAAGGGCACGCGGCAACAGGAGAACATGCGATGCAGACCCGGTCGAAAATCTTTGACGACATGTCCCAACTCATGACGAACGCCATGGGCGTGGCGCAGGGCGCGCGCGAAGAGGTTGAGACTGCGATGAAGTCGATGGTCGATCGCTGGCTTGCCGACCGCGATTTTGTCACGCGCGAAGAGTTCGACGCTGTGCGCGCGATGGCGCAAAAGGCGCGCGAAGAGAATGAGGCGCTCAAAGCGCGGCTCGACGCGATGGAAGCAGACAGCAAATAGGCCAAGACTGCCGTAAGGTGCGGCCTCGCCCGCACCCGCGCGCTAAGAGTTCGGCAAGATCAACGCATCGCACGCCGGAACGCTGTGTCCATCCCAATTCTGCGCATGTGCTGCGTAGTTGATGACAAATCGATGTGTCGCAGTTTGACGCAGACGCAGGCCATCTGGCAGCGGGTCGCGCGTTCCTAGGATGCAGTCCCAAAGCGCATCATCTGGCCAAGCTGACACATAGCTGAGGTTGGTGTTGCCAGACACAACTGGCGCACCACCTTGGGTCGCCACCTGCACTGGCGCGTCGCCCTCCACATGCTCCAACCAGTGCCGCACCGCACCGCCACCCGCGACAGGACGCAGGTGATCGGGCGGCAGGCTTTCCACATGGGTCACTGCAAGGTCCAGACCGGGCAGCGCGGGACCAAGTGGCAGCCGCGTGCCGTGGTGTTCCGTCGACAGGTTCGTGCGGGGCCCGACAACAGCACGTCCAGGAGCAGCGGCGAGCCGTTCGGCCAGCGCCTCTGGCAAGAGGCCCAGACCAGGCGCCAAAATCAAATCATAGCTTGCCAGCGCGTCGGTGTCCGGCGCCAGGATGTCGATGGAATGTCCCGCGCGCCGCAGCGCACGATAGGCGGAAAAAACCAGCCGGAAGTAATCAAAATCCTGTCCCTGCGGCAGCGTCTTCCACATCCAGTCCGACGCATAATCAAAGATCAGCGCAGCTGTGCCCGGCGTATCGGTCGGTTCCGGCAATTGGGCCAGAACCTCCGCCGCTGCACGCGCCTCCGCCAAAGCCGGGGCCGGTGCATCATCGGCCCGCAAAAGCCCTGCATGCATCTGCTCTTGCGCAAAGGGCGCCTGCCGCCACCGGAAGTACGAGATCACTTCGGCCCCATGTGCCGCCGCTTCCAAGGCCCACAGCCGCACCATGCCGGGTAAGGGCGCGGGGTTCCAGGGCGCCCAGTTCACGGGGCCCGGCTGCTGCTCCATGACCCACCATCGGCCCGCCCCGACGCTGCGATAAAGATCGTGGTGAAAGGCCTGAAAATCCGGGTCGCCTTGCTGCAGAAACGCCGCGCGATGGGCGTCGGTGGCCTCCAACCGGTCGGACAAAAACCCAAGCGGATAGCTGTCCCAACTTGCAATATCCAAGTCGCGCCCCATCGCGAAATGGTCAAACTCCAGCGTGCGGCCCATAAAGTTGTGGATCAGCGGCGCCTCTGTCAGCGGGCGCAGGGCGCGCACCTGCGCGGCGTTCCATTTCACGACCATGTCAGACGAAAACCGCCGGAAATCAAGCTCATGCGCCGGGTTCGGCTGTGTGACAGTTAGGTTCGGCAGCTCCACCTCGTCAAAGCTGCGGTACTCCATCGACCAAAACACATTGCCCCAATGGCGGTTGAGCGCGTCAATCGATTGGTACTTCGCGCCAAGCCAATTGCGAAACGCGTCACGACTGGCCGGCGCATAGCACAGCGTCGTGTCATGGCAGCCGTATTCATTGTCGATTTGCCACGCGGCAACCCGCGGGTCACGCCCATACCGCACACCCAAGGCTGCGCACATCGCGGCGGCAGCTGCGCGGTAGCCGTCATGCGCGTGGCTGTAGTGTCGCCGCGACCCAAATTGGCGCGGGCGCCCCTGGTCATCATGGGCGAGCATGTCGGGAAACCGGTCCAGCATCCAGCGCGGCGGTGTCGCCGACGGCGTGCCCAGCACGACCTTAAGGCCCTTGCCCGCGAGGGCGGCAATCGCGCGGTCTAGCCAGTCCCAGGTGAACGTGCCTGGAGTGGGTTCAAGCCGCGACCAGGCAAATTCACCGATCCGGACCCACTTGATCCCCGTCTCGGCCATGCGCTGCGCGTCGCGCGGCCACATCTCTTCGGGCCAGTGTTCAGGATAGTAGCATACACCAAGTTCAGGCATCAGAGCACCACACGATGTTCAGGGCGGCCCTGTCCCACGCCGCGCGCGACAAAGGTCATCCCGCTGTCTGGGCGGGCGGCTTTGTCATCGCGAGAAAGGCCAATGGCTGCAGAAGTGATATAGAGGTCTTGCAGTTCCGGCCCGCCGAACGCTGGGCAAGAGGTTTGCGCGGCAGGTGCGGCGACAGTTGTCACCCGGTCGCCGTTCGGGCGGTAAGCCGAAACACGGCCCGATCCCCATTCGGCAATCCACAAGCTGCCATGTGCATCGGTGACGGCACCATCGGGGTTCAGCTCCTCAGGCCGCAGGTCCAGAACGCGCGAAGCGGGTCCTTCGGGCCAGCCCGTGTCGGGGTGAAGGGGCAGGCCCATCACCTCTTTCGTGGCGGTGTCCGAGTAGTACGCCAGGGGCGCGTCCGGGGAGAAAGAAATCGCGTTCGAGATCGTCACGGGCGCCACAAGCTGGCGCAATTCGCCCTGCCAGAACCGGTAGATCGCGCCTGCCTCGGGTTCCGCGTTTTTGCCCATCGTCCCGATCCAAAAGCCGCCCCAGGGGTCGGCGCGGCCATCATTGGACCGCGTCAGCGGGGTGTCTGCCTCTAGCGCGACAAGCTCTTCACTTGTTTCGCTTACCAGATCGAAGGTCATCAGCCGCGTTTCCGAAGCGATGAGCAGCCGCGTTGCATCAATCCAGCCCGCAGCCGAGACATGCTCGTCAAAGGCCCAAGACAACGGGGTATCGTCGGCCCGCGACAGGAGGCGCTTGCCCAGAATGTCGAACCAGAAAAGCTGCCCGCGCGCGGGGTGCCACAGCGGACCTTCGCCCAGCAAGCAGATCCGGTCATCAAAGACCTCTGTGCTCACGCGGTCGCATCCTTATACGCGGTGACAATGCTGCGCGCGCGGTCGGCGACTTCGGCGGTAGACAGGCCCGGCTTATAGAGCGACGAGCCCAGGCCGAAGCCATCCGCGCTGGCCGCGATCCAATTGGTGAAGTTTTCAGGTCCCGCGCCGCCCACCGCGTAGACTTGCGTGCCGGGGGGCAGCACGGCCCGGATCGCCTTCAAACCCGAGGGGCCCGCCATCGCGCCAGGAAAGAGCTTGAGCCCATCCGCGCCTGCGTCGAGGGCGGCAAAGGCCTCGGTCGGGGTAAAGATGCCGGGCCAACTTTCCAGCCCGAGGGCCTTCGTGCGGGCAATCACATCGGGCACGCAATTGGGCGAAACGATGATTTGCCCACCCGCCTCTGCAACAGCCTCAACCTGATCTACGGTCAGCACCGTGCCTGCGCCGACTTTGGCGGCGTCGCCCAGCACGTCCTTCAGCACGCGGATGCTGGCGAGGGGGTCTGGCGAGTTGAGCGGCACTTCGATCACGCTGAGGCCCGCGTCCAGAAGGGCACGGCCAATCTCTGGGGCCTCTTGCGGGGTGAGGCCGCGCAAGATTGCAA
>CAWUIP010000091.1:0-14728 GCA_963922415.1 uncultured Aliishimia sp.
ACCGGATGGACAACCTGATGACCACCGCCTTCGCCCGCGACTACTGGATGAAAGGCCGGATTTCCGCGACCAATGAGGGCAAGATCACCGGCCTGCATTGCCACGTCACCGCTGACCACGGCGGATTTGACGCTTGCGCCGACCCGACAAAGTTCCCGGCCGGATTTATGAACATCTGCACCGGGTCTTATGACATCCCGACCGCCTTCCTGGAGGTCGATGGTGTTTACACCAATAAGGCCCCCGGCGGCGTCAGCTATCGTTGTTCGTTCCGCGTGACCGAGGCCGTGTACTTCATCGAACGTATGATCGAAGTGCTGGCGATTGAGTTGAACATGGATGCGGCAGAGCTGCGCCGGATCAACTTCATCAAGAAGGAACAGTTTCCCTACACGGCCGCACTCGGTTGGGAGTATGATTCCGGAGACTATCACACCGCGTGGGACAAAGCGCTGACGACCGTCGACTACGAGGGGCTCCGCGCCGAACAGGCGCAGCGGATCGAGGATTTCAAGGCGGGCAAGACCCGGTCCTTGATGGGCATCGGCCTCAGCTTTTTCACCGAGATCGTGGGCGCTGGACCGGTCAAGAACTGTGACATCCTTGGCCTGGGCATGTTCGACAGCTGCGAAATCCGCATCCACCCAACCGGCAGCGCAATCGCACGCCTCGGGACAATTTCTCAGGGTCAAGGCCATGCCACAACATTTGCCCAGATTTTGGCCTCTGAGATCGGCCTGCCCGCCGACTCAATTACAATCGAGGAGGGCGACACCGACACCGCACCTTATGGGCTTGGCACTTACGGGTCGCGCTCGACCCCGGTGGCTGGCGCGGCAACAGCAATGGCAGGCCGAAAGATACGCGCCAAAGCGCAGATGATCGCGGCCTATCTGCTTGAGGTTCACGACGACGACGTGGAATTCGATGTGGATCGGTTTGTCGTCAAAGGCGCGCCGGAACGGTTCAAGACGATGAAGGAAATCGCCTTTGCCGCCTACAACCAAGCCATTCCGGGGATCGAGCCGGGTCTTGAGGCGGTCAGCTACTATGATCCGCCCAACATGACCTATCCGTTCGGCGCCTACGTCTGTGTCATGGACATTGACGTCGATACTGGTGTCACTGACATCCGCCGCTTCTATGCGCTGGATGATTGTGGAACGCGGATCAACCCGATGGTCATCGAAGGCCAAGTGCATGGTGGTTTGACCGAAGCGCTTGCCGTCGCCTTGGGACAAGAGATTGCCTATGACGACATGGGCAACGTGAAGACCGGCACGTTGATGGATTTCTTCCTGCCCACGGCTTGGGAGGTCCCGAACTACGAAACCGACTACACCGTAACGCCGTCGCCGCATCACCCGATTGGGGCGAAGGGTGTTGGCGAAAGCCCCCATGTGGGCGGTGTGCCGTGCTTCTCGAACGCGGTGCAGGATGCCTTCCGGGCCTTTGGTCTTCGGCACACAAATATGCCGCACGATCATTGGAGGATCTGGAAGACGGCCAATGAACTGGGCCTGCACGACTAGGCTGTAGTGGCGGGGCGCGCGGCATCTAGTTCCGCGCGCCCCAACCCTGGAGAATTAGATGACTTGGCAAGCACTCCAAAACGCGCTGGCGGCGCAAAGTTATGTCGCGTCCGACGATCTTTCGGTAGCGCTGCATCTCGCGCTCACTCTGGAGCGGCCCTTGCTGCTGGAAGGCGCAGCCGGTGTCGGCAAGACCGAGATCGCCCGGACGCTCAGCGTGACGCAAAATACCAAGCTGATCCGGCTACAGTGCTACGAAGGTCTGGATGCCTCACAAGCCATTTATGAATGGAACTATCAGCGCCAGTTGCTGACGATCCGCTCTGCTGCAGAAGATGGCGAAACCGGAAAATCGGTGGAAGACCGCATTTTCTCCCGGGACTTTCTGTTAGAACGTCCATTGCTCGCCGCGATAACTCAAGATCGGTCACCCGTTCTATTGATCGATGAAATCGACCGCGCGGATGAAGAGTTTGAGGCCTATTTGCTGGAGGTCTTGTCGGACTATCAGGTCTCTCTACCCGAACTCGGGACGATCACTGCCACCTGCAAACCCATCGTAATTCTCACATCTAACGGCACACGCGACTTGTCCGACGCGCTGCGACGTCGCTGTCTATACACTTACGTCGAATACCCAGACCGCGCGACGGAGTTGGCGATCCTCAAGGCGCGTTGCCCTGAGGTTGAGGCGCGTCTGGCAAGCCAGATCATCGGTTTCGTACAAAAGCTGCGCGAAGAAGAGTTGGAGAAAACGCCCGGTGTCGCCGAAATGCTCGACTTTGCAGCGGCGCTCATGGGGCTTGGCATTGCCGACCTCACCGATGACCCGGCGGTGTTGCAATCAACGCTCACGACATTGCTGAAAACGCAAAGTGATCAGGCGCAGGTTTCGCCTGAGGTCGTCGCACGCATTGCAGGCAAAGCCGCATGAGCCGTGTTACGCGCTTTGCCGCCCGAGACCCGGGGCCAGCGGCGCGCGTGGTGGGTTTTGTGGCGCACCTGCGCGACAACGGACTGAAACTTGGTGTGTCTGAGGCAGACCTGAGCCTGACTGCGCTGACCGAAGTCAATGCCGCAGTCCCTGACGAATGCCGCCGTGTGCTGCGTGCCATCTGTACAGGCTGCAAAGACGAGGCGGAGAGATTCGACGCGCTTTTCGACGGGTATTGGATGGACGCGGGCCGCGTCAAACAACGCGCCATACCCAAGCCGCAAGCCACGCTAAACGATGCCGTCCATAGTTCACGCGACGCATCTGGTGAAGATGCCGGAGCCAGCGGCACCTCTACCACACCCGACACGGATGGTGGCGAGGCCGACAGCGACGGCACCGGCAAGCTCATCGCGACCGAACAGCGCAACCTGAGCCGCCGCGACCTGCGCGACCTCGTTCGTGCAGACGAGATTGCTGAGGCTGAGGCTATCGCGCGCCGCTTGGGCGCTGCGCTACGCGACAAACGCTCGCGCCGTCGCATTGCTGCCCGTAGAGGCGACAAATTGCATTTCCGAAAGACGATCCGACGCAGTCTTTCCACGGGGGGCGAACCCTTAAGGCTATTGCGCAAAAGCCGGCCGGACCGTGAGCGCAAGATTGTCGCGCTGTGCGATGTGTCGGGTTCCATGAGTGTCTATGCTCAGGTGTTCCTCGCCTTTCTGGCGGGGCTCATGCGGGCGGACAAGAACGCCGATGCCTATCTTTTCCACACGCGCCTTGTTCGGATCACTGAGGCGCTGCGCGATAAGGATGCAATGCGGGCTATTGGGCGCATGTCGCTGATGGCGGACGGGTTCGGCGGAGGTTCCAAGATCGGGTCGTCGCTGCAACGGTTTGCCGACACCTATGCTAAACGATTTGTGGATGGTCGCAGCGTTGTTCTGATCCTGTCTGACGGCTGCGATACCGAACCTTCGGAACACCTTGCCGCAGCAATGTCCAAGCTGAAGAAGCGCGGCTGCAAGATCATTTGGCTCAACCCACTTAAGGGCTGGCGGGACTACGCGCCGATCGCCAGTGGAATGGCAGCGGCCTTGCCGTATCTTGATTTATTCAAGGCCGCCAACACGCTGGAGAACTTGGCCGCACTCGAAGCCGAGTTGGTCTCGATATGAGTCCCGCAGAGATCCTTGACGCCGATCTGGCAGGCGCAGCGCAAGACCTGCGCGCACGGCAGGTGCCATTTGCTTTCGCCACGATCGTGCGAACGGCCGGCGCCACGGCGGCAAAACCGGGGGCCAAGGCGCTCCTCAGTGCAGATGGCACCATCGTGCATGGCTGGCTTGGTGGAGGATGCACACGCGGCGCGGTGAAACGTGCAGCACTCGAAGCCCTGCAAAGCGGTACGCCGCAGCTAATTTCAGTCGCACCGGAAGACCTTTTGGCGGAAAAGGGCGTCACCCCCGGCGAAACGGTGGACGGCACGCATTTTGCACGCAATGGCTGCCCGTCGCGTGGCACTGTCGATATTTTCATCGAACCTTGCCTTCCGATGCCTTCGCTTGTGGTGATAGGGGCTTCGCCTGTCGCGCAAGCGCTCAGCACGCTCGCCCCGCAATTTCATTGGTCGATTTCGGCCGAGGTTGTTCCCGGGCAAGACGACGCGCGACAAAAGTTCATTGTGATTGCGACTCAAGGTCAGGGAGACCTTGATGCTCTGAAAGCCGCGCTTGCAGTCGATGCTGCCTATGTCGCTTTTGTCGGGAGCGCTCGGAAATTTGCGGCGCTCGCGGAAAAGCTGCATGACGCAGGCGTTGGACCCGAGAAAACCAAGACGGTTCATGCACCGGCCGGGTTGGACCTGGGCGCTGTGACACCGGAAGAAATCGCGCTTTCGATCCTAGCCCAATTGCTGCAAGTGCGCCGCGCTGAATCGGCGGTCGCACATGGATGACGTCGCTGCAATCCTTCTGGCTGCTGGCTTGTCGCGCCGCATGGGCGTGCAAAACAAGCTATTGCTGCCAGTCGACGGCAAACCCATGGTTCGACATCTTGCTGAAACATACCTGTCGGTTCTGACGACACCTCTAACGGTCGTGGTTGGATATGAAGCGGACAAAATCCGCGCCGGTCTTGTTGGGTTGTCTGTTGTATTCGCCCATAATGAAAACTTCGCCCAGGGCCAGCCTGGATCCGTCGCAACGGGACTTGGGCTCGCGCCCAACGCAGACCTATTACTGATTGGATTGGCGGATCAGCCGGGCCTGACGGCCGAGGACCTGGCGGACCTGATCCGCTGGCATCGTGCCAATGATCCGCGAAAGATCACTGTCCCAAAACACGGCGGTACGCGCGGAAATCCCATCATTGTCCCGCGCGTTTTGCGACCGCGTCTGACAGAAAACCCCAACCGCCCGGGGTGTATGCGTCTCACCCGTGATCGGCCTGATCTTGTGCAGTTCGCACCACGGGCTGCGGCCGGCTTTTACGCGGATGTGGACACGCCTGCAGATTATGCGGCGCTCACCCAGAACAAGGAAGCGGAGACCGCCAGATGATCCGCTTTTTCAAACGACTAAAGGCCGTGAGCAAACGGCTACACATGACACCCGCGCAGGCCGACAATATCCGTTTTCCCTGTTGCTAAGAAAAGGACAATCTCATCATGGAACTCAGCGACGAAATCACAATCAACGCACCAAAAGACAGAGTGTACGCGGCATTGAATGACCCAGAGGTCCTGCAACAGTGCATTCCCGGGTGCGAGGAACTGATCAAACACTCGGACACAGAACTAGAGGCCAAGGTTGTGCTGAAAGTCGGCCCCGTTAAGGCGCGCTTTAGTGGGGATGTTGTGCTAGATCAAACCGGCGCACCAGATGCATTTTCCTTGACGGGTCAAGGTAATGGTGGCGCGGCGGGCCATGCAAAGGGCGGTGCGGATGTAACGCTGATCGCGGACGGTGACACGACCATTCTGCGGTACGAAGCAAAGGCAGAAATCGGTGGAAAGCTGGCGCAATTGGGAAGCCGCCTGATCCAAAGCACCGCAAAGAAACTGGCCGGAAAGTTCTTTAAGTCCTTTGCAGATGTGGTCAATGAAGACGTCGCAGCCTGACATAGGCCCCTACACAGAGTGCGTGCCTGACATCATCGATGCGGCCGTGCGCATCATTCAGGGCGACGGACAGTTCGCCCTGATCACATCCCTTTCGATCGAAGGTGGCGCCGCACGCGAAGTTGGTTCACTGGCCATCGTTGAGCCAGATGGAAAAATGACTGGCTATCTGTCGAACGGATGTATCGACCGGGACATTCAGCATCGTGCGCTCATGGCCCTTGGGGCCAACCGCAAGGAAATCGTGCGCTACGGCGAGGGGTCGCGCTTTGTTGACCTGAAACTGCCCTGTGGTGGGGCGCTCGAGGTTTTGATTGATCCAAACCCAAACCGCGAATTGCTGCTGAAGGCAAAGCGCGATTTTGATGCGCGCAGGCAGGCCACACTGTCTTTTCAGGGACACGAAACAGGGGACCACTCACTCCGTTTCACCTATGAACCACGTGTGCGGCTTTTCCTTGCAGGGCGCGGCGCGATCTTTCGATCCTTGGCGCTGCTTGGCGACGCGACCGGATACGAGGTTTTCCTGCTCTCGCCTGACACAGAGGATCTGGACGCCCTTCAGCACGTCTCCCAGCAGGTCCCGATCCACCTCATGTCAATCAATCAAGAATTGAACCTGAACGCCCTCGACCGCCGAAGTGCGTTTTTGACACTGTTTCACGATCACGACTGGGAACCACATATACTGCGCAAGGCACTCAAGACACCTGTCGGCTTCATTGGCTCGCTTGGCAGTCGCCGGACGCATTTGATGCGATGCGAAACACTGATTGGTATGGGCGCAACCGAAGCGGATATCAGCAGATTGAAGGGCCCAATTGGGTTGGTCGGATCTCTAAGAGATGCATCATTGATTGCTGTGTCAGCTTTGGCCGAGATTGTTTCGACGTTTCCGTCGCAGCTTGCAGAGCTTCACACAGCAGAGGCTGGCGCCAGTCATGAGGCATCAACCCAGATCGTTTGAATGATCTCCATTCCCTTTCTTGACGGACAAATCTTTGAGCGCTCGAGGGCTCGGCACTTAAAGACATGCAAAATCTGTTGTTTTGTCGCCGTCATGGTGGGCAATCTACTGAAAGCGGGACTGGCTGAACGTCTTATGTCGCCCCGAGCTGTAAACGGCCCAAGCTAGCGCAATTGGGGCAGTAACCGACCCGACAGGATCAAAAGGCCCAGGGCCAAAAGGCCAAAGCCGACATAGGCTTCTGGGCCGAGGCTCTCCCCTCGGATCACGGCGCCCAACACGATGGCAAAGGGGACGAGCGTCAGCGTGACAAGCATCAAGTTGCCCGATCCCGCCACTGCCAAGATGCGGTAGTAAAGAAGATAAGCCCCTGCGGTCGCGATCAGGGCATAGTATCCGATGGCGAGCAGGGTCGTGGGTTCCAAGGACAGCGTCATTGGCCCTTCAACAACCCACGCCAGCGGCACCATGATCACGGCAGATCCTGTCAACATACCAGCCGCTGCGACCTGCGGCGGCAGTTCCGTAAGCGCGACCCGCGCCCAAACGCTGGCCAACGCATACGACACAGTGCCCGCAAGAATCGCGATTTGCGCGAGCGACTGGATGTCAAACGCCAATAGGTTTTGGAGGCCAATTGCACTTGTCACGCCCAAAAACCCAAGCCCAACACCCAAAGCTTTGCGCGGTGTCAGGCGTTCATCCGCAAAAAAGAGGGCTGCCATCAGCACTCCAAATATCGCCGTTGCCGCGTTGAAGATCGCTGTCAGACCGGACTCAATGTAAAGCTGCCCCCAAGCCATCAGCCCAAACGGGATGGCGTTGTTGAGGAGGCCCATCACAAGGCAAGCCCCCCAGACACGCGGCGCGCGCGGTAGCGGTAAGCGCATCCACAGGATCACCAGCCACAGCGCAAGCGCCGCCCAAAGCACGCGATGGGCAACGCTGGTCAGCACTGGCACCTCGTCCAACGCCACGCGGATCGCGACGAAAGACGCGCCCCAAATGGCACTGAGCAGGATCAGGTCCAAAGAGGCGCGTGGGGAAAGGGATTTCTGTGTCGTCATGGTTTGGGTTAAAGGCCAACCTGACGGAATATGCGACCCGAAACCTGCGCAATCTTAGGTTTCGGGTCGCTGTTGGTTTAGAAGACGAATTCTGCCTTGAAGCCGATCGCCAGCGAGCTTGAGTCGCTGAAGGACGCTTGCGACACGCCGCCGACTTCAGCTTGGGCATCCCCCAGCATCGAGTAGTTGATACCACCCGACAGCTTCATGTTGCCGTCCGTGTACTGGCCGCCGATGCTGATGCCCCAGAGGCCATTGGTCGGCCCCAGAGGAGACACGAGATCATCGCCTTCGGGCTCGTAGACCAAGCTGACCGAACCCGAGAACTTATCCGTAAACCGGCGCGCAACACCCAGAGTCCAACGCTCGCCATCGTCGAGGTTTACCAGGTCGGAGCCCAAACCAGTGGGGATAACGTCAACTGCGGAAAAGTCGGTCCAGCGATAGGACGCTGTCAAAAGCGTATCTTTCGCGATGCCCGTCTGGAACTGCACGTTCAAGGACGCTGGGGTCTTGTAGTCCACTGTTGAGTTCACAGTGTTGCCCAAAATGGTTTCCGTGGTGCTGCCTGTGTGATCCGTCTCGAAGTGATACGTCACAGCCAGCCGCAGCGCGATGTCAGGGATTTCATACGCCGCACCAATGACATAGCCCAATGTCGGCTCATCATCCATTCTGAACGCGTAGCCATTATCCGCGTTGAACTGCGCAACCTGAGCGCCAACAGCAGCGCCAAGCGTCGGCAAGGCCGCGCCAATTGCAGCAGCGGCCGTTGGGCTTCCTGCGAGGGCCGCGCCCAAAGTTGCGCTATCAACGCCTGGCGTGGCGCCCGCGACCGCACTGACAGAGATTGCATTGGCATATGCAGTCCCGTTCAGGTTTACTGTCGCGCGCACTTGTTCGCCCTTGATCCCACCAAAGACGGAAAAGCGCGGTGTGATCTGATATTTGGCCAAGAGTGAGACGGCCTCACTGCTCAGATTTGCGCCGGTACCCGCCAAGGCAGCGACAGTCGGGTCGCCGTTGTAAAACGTGTCTGCGCCATAGGGCTGATCAATAACCAGGCCAAAGGAAAATTGATCATTGATCTGGCGGGTGTAGGTTAACGCTGTCTGTGTATAACTTTCACCCACCTCATACTGGGTGCCGACGCTGTCAGAGCCTGTCACGTCAGGCGACACGCTCAGCACAGAAATACTGGCTGTGCCACTTTCGTCAAAGATTGACAGAACGCTTTGGCCGGACCGATCAAGCCCTGCAGCGTGGCCCGTTACGGTATGCGCGCAAACCAAAAGCCCTGCCATGCCGACGGCGCGGCTGGTTGTACTTGTTTTCATCATAGTCTCCCCGTTGAACGCCAAATCCACCCTTCGGCGTTCATGAAAAGATCAATAAAAAGGCGCACTGCCTCAATACTTACCAAAGGGAAGGTGCGATTTTCTGACGCAACGTTACGAATTTGTGACGGAATTTTTGGGGCGGCGCGTTGTCGCCCAAATATTGATGTAGTTTGCGCTGAAGATGAGAAGCCCGCCGACAATAACCCACACATCCACATGCTCTCCGTAAAGGAGCCAACCGACCACGATGATCGCGGGCAAACGCGCAAACTCAATAGGGCTCATCAGGGCAGCGGGTGCGAGGCTGAGCGCTTTAGTAAAGCAGAAATGCGCAACCAAACCGCCGATGCCAACCGCGACGACAAAGGGCAGGGTCCGCGCGTCTGGCAGTGCGATATCGCCGTCATATCCGGCGGCGACCAGGCCCAACACGACTTGGATGGTCGTGAGATAAAAGAGGATGCAGGTAACGCTGTCATTCTGCGTGAGTTTCTTCGTGGAAACAATTGTGAGTGCAAAGAAAATTGCAGATGAGGCTGCCGTGATGACTCCGAACGTGAGCGGCACGGTTCCGGGACGCGCGACGATGAGAATGCCGATAAACCCGACACAGGCGCAGACTGCGCGCAGCCGTGTAAAGCGTTCGCCCAAGAACACAGCGCTCAGGAGCATCACCCACAAGGGCGAGGTAAATTCGAGTGCAAAAACCTGGGCCAAGGGGATTGCCCCCACGGCAAAGAACCAAAGATTTTGCCCTGTGAAGTGAAAGAGATTTCGCACACCATGCAAGGCAATGTAATCGGTGCGCAGTTCGGCCCATCGCTTTTGCGCAGCGATAAAGCCCAGAACGATGAGCGCGCCGATGCAAGAGCGGTAGAACATCAACTCGAACGTATCGAGCGTGCCCGCCACCTCGCGTCCCGACACAGCCATCGTTGTGAACGCCAGAACGGTGCCCAGCATCCACAGGGCACCGCGCAGCGTGTCGCTCAAGCGTCTTCCTCGATGGTCAAATCGCGCACGATGCCGTCGTTTACCGACGCCCAAGAGGCCGCCGCCATGCGCGCACCGTGCGCTTGAAAGGCCGCCTTATCGACAAACGCCTCGTCCACCGTCCAAACGCCCGGTTCGGTTTCGGTGATGTTGAAGTGGAGATTGCCCGGCTCGTCCCGGCTAAGGCGAATATGTTCGGGCAGTTCGGCACGGATGCGGTCCGCGTGCGCCGCGTCACTGACGCGGATGGTTCCATTAACGGTCAATGGCATATCGGATCACTCCCATTCGATGGTGCCGGGCGGCTTTGAGGTTATGTCGTAGGTCACGCGGTTGATGCCTTGCACCTCGTTGATGATCCGCGTCGCGGTTTCGCTGAGGAAGTCATGGCCAAAGGGATAGTAATCGGCTGTCATCCCATCAACGGACGTTACCGCGCGCAAGGCGCAAGCATAGTCGTAGGTGCGCCCGTCACCCATCACACCCACGGTGCGGACAGGCAGCAGAGCCACGAACGCTTGCCAGATCTCGTCGTAAAGCCCGTGCTTGCGGATCTGGTCGATATAGACCGCATCTGCCGCGCGCAGGATGTCGAGCTTATCGCGGGTGATCTCACCGGGGCAGCGGATGGCAAGGCCCGGGCCGGGGAAGGGATGCCGGCCAATGAAACTCGCGGGCAGACCAAGTTCGCGCCCCAACGCGCGCACTTCATCTTTGAAAAGCTCGCGCAGAGGTTCGACAAGCTTCAGACCCATCTTTTCTGGCAGTCCACCCACGTTGTGATGCGACTTGATGGTCACCGATGGACCGCCGGAAAAGCTCACACTTTCAATGACATCTGGGTAAAGCGTGCCTTGCGCCAGAAACTCCGCGCCATCCACTTGGTCGGCGTATTTCTGGAATACGTCGATGAAAAGGCCGCCGATGGCTTTGCGTTTGACCTCCGGGTCAGACACGCTTTCGAGCGCGCCGAGGAACAGATCCGCCTCATCCGCGTGGATCAGGCGAAGGTTGTAGTTCTCGCGGAACATGCCGACGACCTCTTGGGCTTCGTCTTTGCGCAAGAGCCCATGATCGACAAAAACGCAGGTAAGGTTTTCGCCGATGGCCTCATGGATCAAGATCGCCGCAACCGAGCTATCGACACCGCCCGAGAGCGCGCAGATCACCTTTTTGTCGCCCACTTGCGCGCGGATCGCCTCGATCATCTTTTCGCGGTAGGCGCCCATGGTCCAGTCGCCGGTGAAGCCCGCCAGGCGCACGAAATTCTCGTAAAGCTTAGCGCCTTTGGGGGTATGGTGCACTTCGGGGTGGAACTGCACCGCGTAGAACTGGCGCGCCAAGTCTGCGGTGATCGCATAAGGCGCATTGGCCGAGGTGCCAAAGACCTCAAAGCCGGGCGCCAAGCGCGAGACGTGATCGCCGTGGCTCATCCAAACTTGCTCAGCTCCGCCGTCAAACCAACCTTTTAGAAGGCTAAGTTCACCCTTTGCCTCAACATAGGCGCGTCCAAATTCGGCCGTGCCGCCGCCGCCGGTGATTTTGCCACCTTCAACAAGGCCGCCCAACTGCTGCATCATCACTTGCTGGCCATAGCAGATGCCCAAAATCGGCACGCCGTAGTCAAAAATGCCCGTCGGCGCGCGCGGCGAGCCGTCACGCACCACCGAGTCTGGTCCGCCAGAAAAGATCACCGCTTTCGGTGCGAAGGCCTCGACAAAGGCCATATCGACGGCCTGGTAGGGGTGGATCTCGCAATAGACGCTCAGTTCGCGCAAGCGTCGCGCGATCAATTGCGTGACCTGAGATCCAAAATCGATGATGAGAAGGCGGTCGTGACTGGTATCTGGCATGGGCTCTGGGGTATGTCCCTGCCGACCGGAGTGCAAGGGGGCAAGGGCATGGCGCGGCTGCTAACTGAGTTTGGAATGGGCACATCGCTGCGCCGGGGCGACTATACAGAAGCCGCTTGCCGGGCCGCGCGCGATGCGCTGTGGCACAATTCGATCAATCTTGCCGAACTTTTCGGCTTTGCCAAAGAAGACATGCAAATCCATGTAGATGTGGGCGTACAGAAACCCGAGGCCGTAGATGCCGACAAGGTCGCGGCGGAGTTTCCCTATGGCCAGGTCAGCGTCCACGTCACGCGTGGCGGATTGGACATCCCGCGGCCCGAAGGCACAGGCAATCCCACGGTGATGGCGAATGTGGCCCTGTCGGTGAGCTTTGCGATGGAGCGGTCCAATGGCTGAGCAGCGTGTGATCATTGAAATGGGCATGGGCAACTCGCAATACGGGCTGGACTATACCAAAGCAGCCGCGCGCGCGATCGAAGACGCCATACGCCATTCAAGCTTGCCCCTGGTGCAGGTTTTGGGGCTCGAACAGTCTCAGATGCGGGTGCAGGTCACAATCGGCGTGCAAAAACCCGAAAGCGTCGATTGCGCCGCACTTGCCAAGCTCTTGCCACGAGGTCGTGCCGAGGTGACTGCGGTTTTGGGCGGTCTCGACGTGACCAATCCAGACACAGGCGGGGTCACCGTGATGGCCCAAGCCGCCGTGGAAGTCTTTTTGCCACGCCAGACGGACTGGTCGCTCGTTCCGCAATAGCGTGTGCGCGCGCATGTCGCTTTTCGACGGGATTTGGCGCTTTGGGGGAAGGGCGGTCCCGGGCGGGGCGGTATGACGTGTCAGGTCATTCGGCTGAGGGGATCGTGGCATGGCAGAGGTGGCAGCAAAACGACGCACACGTGGTGGCGGTGGTGCCGCGCGCCGAGCTGAACGCGGTGCGATCTCGTTCGAGACCGCGAAGTACATCGAACGCAACATTCCGGACTTTGAGATCCTGACCGCCGAAGCGCTTGAGATCATTGCCGCCAATGCAGAAACGGTCTTGGAAGAAATCGGCGTCAATTTTGTGTCGAACCCTGCTGCGCTGGACCGGTGGCGGGACGCAGGCGCCGACGTGCAAGGAGAGCGCGTCCATATTCCGCGCGGCTTGGCACGCGCGTTGATCAAGACCGCGCCTTCGACCTTTACCCAGCACGCGCGCAACCCAGCCCGCACTGTCAAAATCGGTGGCCGCAGCTTGGTTTTGGCCCCAGTCTATGGCCCGCCCTTCGTGCGCGATGTCTCGGGCGGGCGCCGCTATGCGACGATGGAGGATTTCCGGAAATTCGTGAAGCTGGGCTATATGTCCAAGTGGCTGCACCATTCCGGCGGGACCGTGTGCGAACCGACCGATATCGCGGTGAACAAGCGCCACCTCGACATGCTCCATGCGCATATGACCCTGAGCGATAAGCCCTTTATGGGCTCGGTCACCGAACCCAGCCGCGCGCGCGACAGTGTCGAGATGTGCGAGATCCTCTTTGGCAAGGAGTTCGTGCAGAACAACACTGTGATGACCTCGCTCATCAACATCAACTCACCACTAACCTTCGACGATGTGATGATGGGCGCGATGGAGGTTTATGCGGAGGCCAACCAAGCCTGCATCGTGTCGCCCTTTATCGTCGGTGGTGCGATGGCGCCGGTGTCGGTTGCCGGCACACTGACGCAAGTGATGGCAGAGGTTCTGGCGGGCGTCGCCTACAACCAACTCGTACGGCCCGGCGCGCCTGTGATCATGGGCGCTTTTGTGACCTCCATCGACATGAACTCCGGCGCGCCGACCTTTGGCACGCCGGAAGCCGCGCAAATCACCTATGGCGCCGGTCAAATCGCTCGGATGTTGGGCTTGCCCTACCGCTCGGCGGGGTCGTTCTGCGGCTCTAAGCTGCCGGATGCGCAGGCGGCCTATGAAACCGCCAATTCGCTGAATGCCGGTCTGATGTCGGGCGTGAACTTCATGCTGCACGCCTGCGGGTGGCTGGAAGGTGGCCTTGTGTCGTCGTTTGAGAAGTTCGTGATGGACGCAGACCAACTCGGCATTCTGCACAAGATGGCAGAGGGGGTTGCTGTCGACGCGGAAGCCCAAGCGATGGAGGCCATTGCTGAGGTCGGCCCGGGCGGGCACTATCTGGGGTGCGCGCATACACAGTCCAACTTTAAATCGGCTTTCTGGAAGTCGGACATGCTGGACTACAAGCCATTTGAGACATGGTCCGATGAAGGTGCGCGCGACACGCAAGAGATCGCGCGGCTGCGCGTCGAGACCCTATTGGCGCAGTATCAGCAACCGCAAATGGACCCTGCGATCCTTGAAAATCTGAACGCCTACGTGGCGCAAAAGAAAGCAGCGGAGCCCGACGCTTTCATCTAAGACTTTGCGCCAGGCTCAGGCCACAATGCGCAGCGTATTGCGCATCAGGCGGGCTTCCGCGACAAGTGCAATCAATACGTCGATGTGTCGCGAGAGCGAGTATCCAGCGTCTTCGTTCAATCGTTGAGCGTTCAAGTCTGCTTCAATGTCTGAAAGCCGCATCAGCGCTTCGCCGCTGCGCGGCAATCGCGCCATTCCGAGCAAACGCGGCAAGTGCAACTCACGTCGGTAATCCTGCGCTCCGATCCGTGCGGCACGGACCAAAAGGCGCGGGCGACTCACTGTGGATAGATGGCTTAAAACGTCCTGCATCGGGCTGCCTTTCTCTCGATTTTGTACGTCTCAAGGTTGCACAGCTCACCTCACTGTTGCGCAAATCGCGGGTAATGCGTTCGGTGCCGCAATTGGAATTTACCATTTAGAAACAATACTGGCTAAAGTTCGGGTCTTAAGGTTTCGGTAACCATTGAGCAATCTAAGGTTGTGCGTAAGGCTGTGGATAAGTCCCGA
>CAWUIP010000092.1:0-14567 GCA_963922415.1 uncultured Aliishimia sp.
CTCCGGCGGTGTCGGCTCCGGCGGTGTCGGCTCTGGCGTGGGCTCTGGCTCCACCGGCTCGGGCAGAGCAGCCTCGACGACAGGCGGCTCTGCCGTGCCGGTCAGCTCGGCCCATTGCTCTGGCGTGATCACCGCAACCTCTTGCACAGAGACCGGCAACGGTTCACCCCGAAAAGGATTGCTGATCATCAGCGCCCCCAACAAAACCACATGGGCCGAGGCGGATATTTTGGTGCCTGTCTCCACCCCAACCTATCCATCATCCCCATCAAGCGTCGGCCCGCCGATATCAGTCACCAGCCCAATATTGGCAAAGCCGCCAGCGTTCAGCGCGCCCATGACTTCCATCACCTGCGCGTAAGGCACGGCCCCGTCTGCGCGCAGAAAGATCTGGTCTGAGCTGCGCTCGGCGGCAATCGCGCGCAGCCGCGACACCAGATCTGCGCGTGGCGTCACTGTCGTCTGGATCTGCACTTCGCCGGAGGCGGTCAGCGTGACTGTCAGTGGCTCTTCCTGATCGGCTGGCAGCGCCCCTGCGGCGGTCTTGGGCAATTCCACCGGCACCCCCACGGTCAACAAAGGTGCCGCGACCATGAAGATGATCAGGAGGACCAACATCACGTCCACAAACGGGGTCACGTTGATCTCGGACATGGGCTGGCGACGGCGCCGCCTGCGCCGCGTGCCTGCCCGTTCCGACTGTACCACGCCCGCGCCCATGACTTAGCTGTCCAGCTGTCGCGACAGGATCGTCGCGAACTCGTCCGAAAACGCCTCGTACCCGCCGATAATGCGGTCACTGTCGGCAGAGAGCTTGTTGTAGTAAATCACAGCCGGGATTGCGGCCAAAAGACCCAGCCCAGTTGCCAGCAACGCCTCGGCGATGCCGGGCGCCACGACAGCCAGGTTCGTGTTTTGCTGTTCCGCAATTTCGATAAAGGCGTTCATGATCCCGATCACCGTGCCGAAGAGCCCAATGAACGGCGCCGAAGAGCCAACCGTGGCCAAAACGGTCAAGCCTTTCTGCAAGTCTTCTGCCTCTTTCTGGATGGCCACATCCATCGACCGATCAATGCGCGCATTTGCGCCCGAAATAAGGCCACCATCATCGCGATGAGAGCGCCGCCACTCGGTCATGCCTGCGGCAAAAACCCGCTCAGACCGCCCAGCGGGCGTGGCCCCAATCTCGTCATAAAGCCCATCGAGCGGCTCTCCGGACCAAAACCGGCGATCAAAATCCGCAGCTTCCGACCGGGCCGCACGAAAGACCATCACCTTTTGCAAGATGATGCCCCAGGCCCAGACCGACGCCAAAACCAAGGCGATCATCACCAGTTTCACCGTGAAGGTCGCGCGCCAAAATAGGCCAAAAATAGAGAAATCAATCTCCTGCGCCAACGCGAGGGTATCTGCTTCCATCCGCCTGCTCTTTGCTCGTTGTCGACCCTTATGTGGGCCTTGTTTGGTGCAAGTTTAACGATATTCTTAGGGGAAAGCTATCACTTCGGCGTCACGTCCCTCCCAGATGACCAGGTTTTCCCTTTTCGACTGTGATGTGACGCCTTTCTACCGCTAAAAACACCACCATAGATTGAATGGACACAGTATGAAAAGTCAGTTGATTTTGGCGGGACTTGCAGTTCTGACGACGCTTGCCGCCTGCGCCGCTCCGCGCGGATTTCACTTGGCAACTGCCCATCCCGAGGCAACGGTGCACCGCATCCACCTGGCGACAACACGTGCGGTTGCGCAAGACCGAGAAGGTCCGCTGGAGCTTTGGCTTGACGAACGCAATGAAGGTCGCAGCACCGAGTTGGCTTTCGGGTTTATTGATGTGTCCGTGCCGCCAGGCCGCACACCGGGCAAAGTCGACTGGCCACAGCGTTACGCCCTTGCCGCAGATGCGGCGCAGCAGTTCGCGGTCGTGGGCGGCGGCCAGTACACCTCCGTGACCGCCCTACAAGCGGCCATTCCGGCCCCGACGGCCATTGCCAGCGGACCAGATGGCAATGGCGTCATGCTCTATATTCACGGCTACAACACCTCGCCTGCGGGCGCGACATACCGGATGGCACAAATCAAAGAGGATTTTGAATTCCCTTGGACACCTGTTGTGTTCAGTTGGTCCTCTGCCGGGCGCACTGGGCGATACCTTTACGACAAAGACAGCGCACTTTTTGCCCGGGACGATCTGGTGCAGCTGATAAAGGATTTAGCGGCGTCTCGTCCGGGGATCGAAGTTCACCTTCTGGCGCATTCAATGGGGTCACAGCTGACGATGGAGGCGCTGCGTCAAATGGCCGTGTCGCGCGATTTCGCGGCGCTTCGTCAGATTAGTTCGGTCGCGCTGATGTCACCGGACATCGATATGGACCTGTTCCGGCGCCAGATGGCAGCGTTAGACGGCCATGTGCCACAGCCCTTTGCCATTCTCGCCTCTGGGAACGACCGCGCGCTGCAGATCTCATCGCTCCTGACCGGTGGCAGCAGCCGGTTGGGCGCCAACCTCAAACGCGAGGATTTTGAGGGGCTGCCCGTGACTGTCCTCGACGTCTCGGACCTCTCCGATGGCTCAAACTTTGACCACACCACGGGCGTCACCTCGCCCGACGCGATCCAAATCCTGCGCCAAATGGTCGATGACGAGGCCATCGAAAATGCTGAGTTTGGCAGCTTCCTGCGCCTCAGCCAAACCGGGGTCACTGACGTGACAACAAGTGAGACCCGCTAGTCTATGTCCGCACATATCCCGCAACAACTTGAAGAAGCTTGAACGCGGTTTCGGCGTCGTTTTCGACCACGGCCAGAAACTCCTCCACGCCTAAGCGCAGGCAGAGTAGGTCCGACTTGGCGCGCATGTCGAGCGCGCGCGGTTCATTGCGGATCAGGCCCAACTCGCCCACAAGCGTGCCCGGACCAATGGTCGCGATCACTGTATCGGCGGCGCGTGGATCGGGCAGCAACAAGTCCGCCTCCCCTTCAAGCACCAAAAACGCGCCACTGTCGGGCCGGTCGTTTTTGTGAAACACGTATTGCCCCGCCGTGGCCCGGTACCAACGGGCACCAAAGGCCAAGAGGCGCAGCTGTTTGCGATCCAACCCACTAAAGAGCGCCGTTTGCTTAAGAGCCGCCAGACGACGACCCAGATCAGCCGAGACATCGCTGTCGGGCGCGGATGCGCCATCTTCTTCACCGCCCATCAAACGGCCTTGCGAAATCTCAAGGCTCAGATCGAAAACCAAGCTCTCATCCGTTTCCGGGGTCATGTAAATGAGCGTGGCCTCGGGCAACTCGTCTCGCAACGCCTCGACCATGCGCGTGCGCGCCTCGGGTGACGAAGATGGAAGTACGTTGTCCAGAACCACAATGTCTGGCCGCTTAATCACTGCACGGCTGAGCCCCAGAGGTTCGGCAAAAATCGCAGGCAGGTTCGCACCGCCAAGCGTCACCGGCACATCGAGGATCAGCTGGAGCACCTGACGGTGCACGCCCGCCTCTCCCAAGACGCGCGCTACAACACGGTGAATGTCTTCCCCGCGCGGCCCCGCTTCGTCGGACACCTTCCCGAAGAGTGCATTTTCCAAAACCGTCATACCAGACAGTGCGCGCGCAGGATCAATCGGATCAAAAAGATCCGACATCCGGCCTTGCAGCGCCGTGCTGTGCTGCGCGCGCAGCGCCAGGACGTTGTCTTTGATACGCTCTGGGAAAGCAGGGCCGATTTGCTCTGCCGTAATCGAGGACGGAACGCTTAGGATCAACGCTTCCGCGTTGGGCGCAATCGTCCGCCCGGCCTTTAGCTCGTCAATCGCGCGCAGCACCCGCTCGTAGGTTTCCGGCTCCAAGCCTGACTTCTGGAACAGCGGATGATCCGTGCCGCCTGGGCCAAACGTTTGCCGCAGCCCCTCCATAATCGACAACGCAAGCTGGGTTAGATCCTCCGCGAGGCCGAGGCTCTTCATCATCTCCAGGTAGTCTAACCGCTCAACAAGCATGTCAGGCGGAAGTGGCATGCGTGGCGTGGCATAAATGAGGTTCTGAACCACGGGAAGTGCGGGACAATAGGCTTCGGGATCAAGCGCGAAGACATATGCATCCAACGCACGCTCGGCCAAGGCTTCGGCCACCTTGGGGCGCAGTTCGATCAGGGCCTTGGTCAAGGCAGGATTGACTTCTGCATCCAGCGACTGATCCAGCGCACGGCGAAACATGGGACCATAGCCACCGATGTTTTCTACCCATGTGCACCAGCGCTCCCGCAGCTCGTCTGCGGTTTCCGCGCCGCCACGTACCGGATCGAGCCACGTTGCGCTTAGCATGTCATCGCTGTTTCCCGCGCGCGCCGCTTCTTTGGCAAAGGCCGTGTCTTCCCCGGCATCCTGCGGTGCATACCGGATCGGCATAAGAAGGTTGTCGCCGAAGGTGCCTTGGAACAATACGGGTCGCGTGTTCGCATGACCAATCCGAGTGGCGATGGTGACCTGCGCTTGGTCGTTGAGAGGCATATCACCGATGGTCACCGATCCGCTCACCGGCACCATCTCACGCGTGATCACTTCGGCAAAGGCGCGGCGATCTTCGTTGCTGGCGGCCGTGACACCGATGAGCCCACCACCCGGCAGCGTTGTGTTGATGTTCTCAAGCACCGGATTGCCATCGGCGTCGACCACCGTCACACCGGCAAGTGCGATATCACCTGTGAGACGGGGTAACTCAGACGGCTGCGCGTCAAAAACGTCTTCCGCGATCATGCCTTGCGGCTGGAACCGCTCTATGATCGTGTCATAGCGCAGCGACATGTCTTGGCTTTGGTTGTAGTAGGCCAAAAGCTCTTTCCAAGGGCTTGCCAGGTCCTTGTAGGCCGCAATCGCCGCCACAAGCGCGCCAAGCGACACCTGGCCCTGGATCACAAGATACCCCCCGATCGAGTAAAACAGAAACGGGGTCATCTGGGTGATGAAGTTGTTGAGAAACTTCATAAAGAATTTCTTTTGGTAGATCTCAAAGCGGATCGCGAACAACCGGCCCAGCCGATCCGTGATCGCCGCCATATGGTGCCGCCAGCCGGCATTGACCCGTAGGGTGCTGGCACCGCCCGCACCCTCGCCGATCTGGGCCGCCAGCGCGCGCACTTGGATCACACGCTTTTTGTTCAGCTTGTTGATCTGGCGCTGCAATTTTGGAATCAACCAGGCTTGCAGCGGGATCAGCGCGCAAGCGGCAATGCCAAATGTGATGGACTGCGCGAACAGAAACCCCAAGATGGTCAGCATCTGACCGGCTTGCAGCACAGGCTGTGCCAACGCGTCGCCCATCAGCCCGCCCATCGGCTCACTTTCCGCCGTGACCATCGAAACCAATTCACCTTGGCTCGTGCGCTCAAAATAGGGCTGCGGAAACCGCAAGATGCGGGCGATCAAGGTATACCGAAACCGCCGCAAGAGCCGCTCGGCCAAAACGCCCTTCATCGTATTGATGCGCATCTTCAGAAGGCCGTGACACAGCACCGCCACCAAAAAGCACCCACACAAGATCATTAGATATTCGATCTGTCCAACGGTAAGCCCGTAGACATCGATCTGATCGGACCCTGCCCCAATGGCACCATTGATGATCTGCTTGGGCAGTTCCAACGTCAGATACAAAAGCGGAAAGAGGAACAGGGTGACGATCAGCAGTAGAACCTGATCCCGGCTCGAAAATTTCCAAATAAACTTATAAAGGGAATTTTCGATAATTCGCCCCCAAATTTCCCCGCGACATCGCCAGCCTCCCCAGGACAGGCTGCCGCGTTATGGCACCTTAATCAGTAAAAAAAATGGATCAATTGATTTTCACTAAATTGCCCGGCATCTTGGGCCGCAAATAGGGAGTGGGTTTTGGATCTCACATTTGTTCTGATCCTCTTGGTTTTGTTTCAAATCAAGCACATGTTTGCGGATTTCTACCTGCAGACGCCGGTCATGTTGGTGGACCGCGATCAGTTGGTTCATCCCGGCCGCGCATTGCATTGCCTGGTACATTCCGTAGGCACAATCCTGTGTTTGTTGATTATGAGTGTGCCGCTATTACCACTTCTGATCGTAGCCGCCGCAGAATGGATCGTGCACTATTTGATCGACTTTGGCAAAGGCGTGTGGTCGGAACGTGCGGGCCATACGCCTGCGGATCCCAGCTATTGGCGGGCGTTTGGGGTTGACCAAACGCTACACCAACTCACCTACGTCGTCATGGTCTTGGCGCTGGCCTGAGGGCTTTGATCGCGCACAATCTGCGGCAACCTTTGTGGACGCCCGGCAAGAGTCATCGTCGCGGCCGTCACCTTCGCGCGAAAGAGCACCTTGCCGTCGCAGACAACCTCTTGATCAAAGATCCAGCGCACCGCGCCGTCCGCGTAATGCGTGCTGCGCACTGTCAGCCGGTCGCCCAGACGCGCGGGTGCCAGGTAATCCGCCTCGACCCGCGTGACCACAAAGACGAGGCCTTGGGCGCGCATTTCGTTTTGGTCCAGGCCAATCTCTTCGACCACCGTAGACCGCGCGCGCTCGATGAAGCGCAGGTAATTCGCATAATAGACCACACCGCCCATATCGGTGTCTTCGTAGTAAACGATGACTGGGAATTCGTGCACCATGGCGGGGGTCTCCTGGTTGCTATTGCATCTGCCCAACGCGTGCCGCCATCCGCAGCGCGTGGCTGGCATCGCTCGTGGCAAGCGGCATCACTGGATCATAGGCCGCGCGGATCACGCCAGCAATGTCAGGCCGCAGCACCGTTGTCTCGCCCGCCACCGCCAGGGGGGAGGCCGCGCGAAAGGCCAGATCCGACCACAGCACCATCTGCTGCACCGCCTGGCTCAGCGCCAGCGTCTCGGCGGGCACAGCTTCCAAATGCTGGTCCATGCGCACAAAGACAAAGCAGGCTTTGATGCCCCCGGCGGCGTCAAACCGGAAAATCCTGTACTGGTTCGCATCCGCCGCCACCAGCCGGGTGACCAGCGGGGCCAGTTCCGGAATCAGGCGATCCAAGTCCGGCACATCCAGAAGCTCGGTCCAGTCGCGCAGAAAGAACCACATGTTATTGGCCCCAAGCTCGGGGTCCGTCTCGGCCACCTGGTGCCCGGCCAAGGCGCAAAGCGCCTCGACCGCGCCCTTAACCACCGTCAGCGTCGCGTCCTCGACCCCGAACACAACCGGCGCAATGGGCCGCCCCCAACGGGCAAAGACATAGTCGCCCCCGTCGCGGGTAAAGAGCGCCTCAATCGCGTCTGCATCCATCGGTTGCTCTCCCATGCCCAAGCGTCGCGCGGCGTGCCTATAGCGTCCTTCAGCGGGACGCCAGACCATCAAGTGACGTGCAGATACCTGTTTGACAGCGAAATCGAGTTGCCGGAGGGATCTTTGAGGTTCGCATAATCATAGCCAAGCCCATCCCCAAGCGGCCCAACCGAAATGCCCGCCGCGATCAACGCGTCCCGCTTGCCGGCCACGTCGGGCACATCCATGCGCAGCTTTACCAGAACCTGCCCCATCTTTTGGGTCTTGGCCGCCTTGTGCAGCATAAGGTGACCGCCGCCGCCCGGATGGCGCAGCTCGGTGATCCGGTCCCCGTCGCGCGGCACCACGACAAAGCCAAAATGCGTCTCATAAAACGCGACCATGGCGGGCACGTCTTTGGTATAGATGATCACACCGCCCAGCATTGCTAGTCTCCAAACAGATCGGTTTGACCGGGCTGCGGCGGCGCGGCGAGACCGAGGTGCCGCCACGCGCCCTGCGCCAACATCCGCCCGCGTGGCGTGCGCTGGATCAGGCCCTGTTGCAGTAGATAGGGCTCGATAACTTCCTCCAGCGCGTCGCGCGCCTCACTCAAGGCGGCTGACAAGGTTTCGATCCCCACAGGCCCGCCGCCGTAATGCTCCGCAATCAGCCGCAAATACCGCCGGTCCGCGCCATCGAGGCCCAGAGCATCCACGCCAAGCCGCGTCAGCGCGTTGTCGGCCAAGCCTTGGGTGACGGTCCCATCGCCTTCGACCAGCGCGAAATCCACGACACGGCGCAGAAGCCGCCCTGCGATCCGGGGTGTGCCGCGCGCGCGTTTGGCAATCTCGCGCGCGCCTGCGTCGTCTGCAGGGGCACCCAGACGCTGCGCGTTGCGCCGCACGATCTCAAAAAGTTCGTCTTCGGCGTAGAATTGCAGCCGCGTTGGGATGCCAAACCGGTCGCGCAGCGGTGTGGTCAACAGCCCCATCCGCGTGGTGGCGCCCACAAGCGTGAAGGGCTGAAGCTCAATCCGCACTGTGCGCGCGGCAGGCCCCTCCCCGATCACAAGATCCAGCTCGAAATCCTCCATCGCAGGGTAGAGCACTTCTTCGACCGCCGGGTTCAACCGGTGGATTTCGTCGATGAAAAGCACATCGCGCGCTTCCAAATTGGTCAGGATCGCCGCCAGGTCCCCCGCCTTGGCGAGCACGGGCCCCGAGGTCATCCGAAAGTTCACACCCAACTCGCGCGCCATGATCTGCGCCAGCGTCGTCTTGCCCAAGCCGGGCGGGCCGTAGAACAGAGTATGGTCCATCGCCTCGCCGCGCTGGCGCGCAGACTGGATGAACACACGCAGATTGGCCCGCGCCTCGGCCTGGCCGATAAAGGCGTCAAGACTTTGCGGGCGCAACGCGCGGTCTTGATCGGTCGCCTGATCCTCGTCCAAGGAGGCGCCGCGCAACGTGGGGTCTGGTTCGCTCATTCTAACCTATCACCCTTTTGGCCCCAAACGCTTCAGCGCCGATTTGATCAACGTGCTCGTGTCGGCCTCGGGCGTTTCCCCCAGTGCCTCCGCAACTGCCGCGGCCGCCTCGGACGGGGTGTAGCCCAAATTGCCCAGCGCAGACAGCGCATCCGCTTGCGCCATGTTTGCGGCAGGCGCGACCGGCGGCGGCGCGACGGGTTCTATCACCTCGTCATCCGCTGCGGGCGCAGCTTGGGCCAAGGGCGCGCTGCTCATCGCCATGACCTGTGGGGCTTTGTCTTTGAGGTCCAGCACGACGCGCTGCGCGATCTTGGGCCCGATGCCTTTCGCGGCCTTAATCGCGGACCAATCGCCCAGCGCAATCGCCCGGCTGACCCCATCGGCCCCCAGCGCGCCCATGATCGCCAGCGAGGCCTTGGCCCCCACGCCTTGCACGGACATCAAAAGCCGGTGCCACTCTTTCTCGGTCAGGCTTAGAAAGCCAAAAAGCTGCATCAGGTCTTCGCGAACCAGCAGATCGGTGTAAAGAACCACCGCCTCCCCCGGCCCCGGCAGGGCGGCGAGCGTCCGGTCCGAGCAATAGACAAGATAGCCGACGCCGCGCACGTCAATCATCACGTGGTCGCTCGCCCGGTAGTCGACCCGCCCCGACAACTTGCCGATCATGAGGCGGCCCGCGCGACGGCGGCTGTGAGGCCCGAGGCCACGCCGCCATGATGGGCGTGACAGATCGCAATCGCCAGCGCATCTGCGGCATCGGCGCTGTCCAAGTCCACGCCCGGCAATTGCAGCCGCACCATATGTGCCACCTGACCCTTTTCCGCGTGCCCCACCCCCACAACCGTTTTCTTGACTGTGTTCGGCGCGTATTCGCCAACAGAGATCCCCGCCATCGCAGGCACAAGCATCGCAATGCCGCGCGCCTGACCCAGCTTCAGCGTCCCGGCCCCGTCCTTGTTGACAAAGGTCTGCTCGACCGCGGCCATCTGCGGCTTGTGCTGAGCCACAACGGCGGTCAACTGATCAAACAGCGACTTCAGCCGCAATGACAGATTCGCGCCCTCCGACCGGCAGGTCCCATTCGCCACATGCCTCAACCGGGGGCCATCGACATCCACAATGCCCCATCCCATCGCCCGCAAGCCCGGATCAATCCCGATTACACGCATCTGCTGCCCCGATCGCTCAAATTGTCGCGTTTATTTTTGTGTTGTCACAGGGCTAGCACGAAACGGGAACACACGCCAAGCCCGAAGGGTCATATCTCGTTTTCGACACGGACTATCCCGTTTTCGACACCTTGTGGATAAAGACACCCAAAAACGACAAAAACAGCGTCGTTTTCACACCTTGATCATGGCGAAAAAACGACACTTTTACAAAGTGTTAACGACGGTTTTGACCCATGCATTTTTTGCAATCCTCATATGCATTTTTCCGGCTTGCTGAGGGCAAATTTGGACCCTAAATGCCCATCACCTTCGACACTGGGTTGAAGGCGAAACGCAAAGGAACGCTGCAATGGCCGCTATCGACTTTTTCCGCGCCGCATCTGGATCCGCACAAGGTGCGGGACGTGTTGGCGCTCTCTTCTCCGCTCTTTTGGGCACCATCGTCTCTTGGAACGATGCACGCCTGACCCGTAAAACTTTGGGCTCCCTCACGGACCGCGAATTGGAAGATATCGGCCTGATCCGTGGCGATATCGAAGACGTCGCACAACGCCGTTAAGACACCCCGAGGGTCCGCCACCACACGACAGGCGACGCATCTCGCGCCTGTCGTCGGACACCTCCAAAGCCCGTGCCCAAGCACAAAAAAAGGACCGCAGGCCATCGGCGCTGCGGTCCTTTTCTTTGGAGGGTAATGCGTTAGCGGATGATGGGGCGCATCAAGGCAGCGAGCTCTGCAGAGACTGGATCAATGCCCATCACGAAGGCGCCAGCTTGTTCATAGAGTGTGCCGCGCTCAAGCACCGCAAGGCGGTCTTGGTATGTCGCGTCACCCAGTGAGGCCAGCATGAAGCCTTTGAAGAGCATGAAGACCGTCATCAATAGGACGAACCCGCGCACCGGCAGTTTGAACTGAAACCGGCGGGGTTGAACGACGATCAGACCATCAGACCGGACCGAAGCGGAATAGCCACGGGCCATGGCCGAATGCCGGCGTGCCAGGCGGTTCAACCGGGTCTGGAAAAGAACTCTATCGTCAGTCATTTGTCCCACTCACTCATCATGCGCTCCACGAAAGAAAGGGGTAAGTTTGAATTGTGGCAAAATCAGGGCAGGCCCTTCAAATTAATGACAAATTCTTCCAGATCAGGCGGGTTTTTGCCACAACAACGTCGTCCAGTCACCAATGATAATTTCATCGACAAGACTGTATCCAAGTTGGCGATAATGCGACTGCACCTCGGCGGCTTGGGTGTTCAGAATCCCTGACAGAATCGCGTGTCCACCGGGCGCTTGCGCCGCCCAGAGGTCCGGGGCCAGCGCCAAAAGCGGCCCTTTGAGGATATTCGCGAAGATCAGATCAAAGGGGGCGGCTGCGGCGAGGTCGGGATGATCGAAGCCTGCCGCTTCCAGGCAGGTGACCTGGCCCTCCAGCCCATTTGCACGCGCATTGGCAGCGGCCACGTCGACCGCGACCGGGTCAATGTCAGAGGCCAACACAGTTTCGGGCCAAACCTTGGCCGCCGCCATTGCCAAAACTGCCGTGCCGCAGCCCACATCGACCACATTGCTGCAGCGCACATCTTGTTTCAGCAGCCGATCCAGCGCCGTTAGGCATCCCAGCGTCGTGCCATGGTGCCCGGTTCCAAAGGCCATCGCTGCTTCGATCAAGAGCGCGATGCGCCCCGGCGGCACCTTGTCGGCGTCGTGACCGCCGTAGACAAAAAAGCGGCCTGCCTCGACCGGGCTCAACTCGCGTCGCACATGGGCGACCCAGTCGGTTTCGGGCAGTTCGGACACTGTAAAGGGCTTTGCGCCATGGACAGCCGCCAACAGGTCGAGCGCAATCGCGTCGGGTGGGTCGGTGAAGTATCCGCCGACCTCCCAAAGGCCCGAGTCGTCCTCAATCTCGAAGACACCGACGCCCGTAGGCGCAGGTTCCAACGCTTCCAGGGCAGCGCCGAGGGCTTCGGCGCCTTGGCGGCCGGGCAAGGTCGTGAGCGCAGTATAGGTGGGCATCGGCTTAACGGATCCGGTAACGGTCAGGGTTGGGGTAAGGGCGCGGCTGTCGGTCGCCCAGCTTGGTCTCGGGTTGCAACCCCTTGATGTAAAGCCAACCCCAGGCCGCCGCAACCACACCTGCGAGCACACCTGCAAGCGCTTGACCGTAGATCACACCAGAGGCGCCAAAGATCCCAGCAAGCCACGCGGCGGAGGGCCAGCTGAGTACGCCGTGATTGAACCAATTGAGCGCAGTGGACCGCACGGGCTTGCCCAAGTTGTTGAACGCTGCGTTGGACACAAAAAGCGCCCCCACAAAGACGAAACCACCGACACCGATCTGCGTGAAGGCGGCCAGGACCTCTGCGCCCTGCCCGTCCAGATCGAAGGCCTGCGCGACGTAGGGACCCGCGCTAAAAAGCAAGGCCCAGGCGACAACGGTATAGATGCCGCAAAACACCAATGCGTCGCGATAGGTCGACTGCAGGCGGTCCATGTAGCCTGCGCCAAAGTTCTGGCCGAAGATGCCACCAATCGCGCCCGACAGCGCGAAGATGCCGCCAAATACCAGAACGGTCAGCCGTCCGACCACAGCCCAGGCCGCGACCGCATCGTCGCCAAAGGGGGCCATAACGATTGTCAGCAGGTAATTGCCCACCGGCGTGGCCATCTGTGTGGCGATGGTCGGCAGCGCCAGAAGTGCGAAGGGCCAAAGCACTGTTCTGAGTTGCTCCGCGTTTGGGAGGCCCACGAGCTTCTCGCGGTGTATGGCGAAATAAATCGCAAAACCCAAAAGGAAAAACCGAAAGATGATCAGGCCAAACGCGGCCCCATCGAGCCCGTACCAAAGGATGAGGAACGGATCGATGCCCAGAAGGATGACCCCGGAAAAGAGCGTGACATACATCGCCTGCGCGCCAAACCCATCCGCCCGCAAGGCACCCGAGCACAGCATCGCGATGGCCATGGGCACCAGCGAAAAGACCGTCATGCCCAAGTAGCGCGCGGCAAGGCGAGCGGTCTCGCCCGTAGCGCCTGCAAGCTCCACCAGGTCATGGCGGAAAGCAAAAACCAGGGTCGCCACGAACAACTGAACAAGCGTCGACAGGATCACAGAGGCCCCGGCATTGGCCCGCGCGCGGTCCCGGTCGCCTTCACCAATGGCGCGGCTGACCATCGCCGTGCCCGCGATCATCAGCCCGATGCCCGACGAGACGGAAAAGAACTGGATCGCATAGGCAAAGCCAATCGCCGCGACCAGTTGCGGCTCGCCCAACTGGCTGAGCCAGAAGAGGTTCAGCGCATCGACTAGAAACACGAACGTGATGCCGAACGCGCCTGTCGCGGTCATCCGCACCACATGGCCCATGGTCGAGCCTGTCAGAAATCGCCCTTGTGCCCCCGCCATGCGACGCGCCTATTCTGCGGGCGCGGGCAGGCCGCGCGCAAATGTGGTCTCGTTCCCAGGTGCCGGATGGCGTGGGATCAAAAGGGCCAGCGACAGGGAGGCCGCCGCAAGGCCCGCAGCCACAAGGAAGACCCCCGCAGGCGACACCAGCCACAAAAGCCCCAATAGGGGCGGCAGGGTCACGGCAGAGATGTGGTTGATCGTGAAGGCCACCGCCGCCGTCGGCGCCATATCGCCCGGATCGCCGATCTTTTGGAAATAGGTCTTCAGCGCCAGAGCGAGCCCGAAAAAGACGTGATCCAGGATGTAGAGTGCCGCCGCCACGGCAAAGCTCCAGTCCAGATAGTAGACCCCGGCATAGAGCACAAAGACTGTCACAAGCCCCGCATATTCAAACACCAGCGCGTTGCGTTCGCCAAAATGGGCCACCAACCGTCCCAGATAGGGCGCGGCGATCATGTTGATCACGAGGTTCGCCAGGTAGAGAGCCGCGATCTCGTGCACGGCAAAGCCGAACTTCTCGACCATCATCCAGCCTGCGAAGATCATAAAGATCTGCCGCCGCCCGCCTGCTAGGAATTGCAGCGCGTAATAGAGCCAATATCGCTGGCGCAGCACCATCTTTTTGGTCTGCGGATGCGGGGCTTCGAAATTCGGGTAGGCGGCCCAACAGAACACCGCGATGGCCGCGCAAACCCCGCCGCCCAGCATGTAGAGGAAGTTGTAGGTGAGCCCTAGCGGCTCCCACAGCACCATGATCACGAAATAGACCACAAACGTCGCCGCCGACCCCGCCGCCAGCATCCAACCCAGGATTTGCGGCGCACGGTCTTTGGGCAGCCATTGCAGTTGCAGCGACTGGTTCACGGTCTCGTAGTAGTGAAACCCGATGGAACTCAGCACCGTCAGCACCATAATCCCGCCATAGGTCGGAAATTGCGCCGTCAGTGCAGTCGCCACGCCCAGCAGAACCAGCGACAAGATCCCCAGAAACTGTTCGCGCATGAAGAGGATCAACAAGATCACCCCAATGGCCAGAAACCCTGGGATTTCGCGGAAAGTGTGCAGGATCGACAGATCGAACCCGTCAAACGCCGCCACCTCTTTGACGAAGTTGTTCAAAAGCGCGTTCCACGTCGAAAACCCAATGGGCATCGCTATCGCCATGATGAACAGCAGCACGATGGGCCTGCGCCAGCGGGGCAGGCTTTGCGCGTCAGAGAGTGAAATTGTCGCCA
>CAWUIP010000093.1:0-14561 GCA_963922415.1 uncultured Aliishimia sp.
GCCACCGTGCAGGGCTCTGCGCGACGGTGGTTCATTACAGGGGCAAACGCGCCATCCGCGAAGTGGGTCGTGCGATGGGGCTGACCGAGGATACGATCTCGGCGCTGTCCTCCCAGCTTTGGGGGTTCTTCTCGACCAAGGGGCTGGAGGCCGAACGGATGGCGGAGATCGGGTTGGATTACAACGATCCGCGCCTGCGCCAAACCATCGAATTGGTTTATGAAATCAACGGCTTTCCTCGGCATCTCAGCCAGCATGTGGGCGGGTTCATCATGACCGAAGGGCGCCTGGATGAACTTGTACCGATTGAGAATGCAACGATGGAGGATCGCACGGTCATCTGTTGGGATAAGGACGACATCGACAGTCTGGGCATTCTCAAGGTCGATGTGCTGGCGCTGGGGATGCTGACCTGCATCCGCAAGGCGTTCGATCTGATGAAGACGCATCACCGGCTGGACTACACGCTCGCCACGCTGCCGCCGGAGGACCCGGCCGTGTATGACATGCTTTGCGCAGCGGACAGTATTGGGGTCTTTCAGGTCGAAAGCCGGGCGCAGATGAACTTTCTGCCCCGCATGCGCCCACGCACGTTTTATGACCTGGTGATCGAGGTTGCGATCATCCGTCCCGGCCCAATCCAGGGCGATATGGTGCATCCCTATATCCGCCGCCGCAATGGTGAAGAAGAGGTCTCATTTCCCTCTGATGAATTGGGTAAGGTCCTGTCGAAAACCCTGGGCGTGCCGCTCTTTCAAGAGCAGGCGATGCAGATTGCCATTGTCGGTGCGGGCTTTACGCCGGATCAGGCGGACCGGCTGCGGCGGTCTTTGGCGACGTTCAAAAAGCACGGCAATGTCAGTGAGTTCCGGCAGCTTTTCATGAAGGGCATGCGCAAGAACGGCTATGATGAGGATTTCTCGGCACGCTGCTTTTCCCAGATCGAGGGGTTCGGGTCTTACGGCTTTCCCGAAAGCCACGCGGCGAGCTTTGCGCTGTTGGTCTATGCCTCGTCCTGGATCAAGAAACACCACCCGGGCATCTTCGCCTGCGCGCTGTTGAATTCGCAGCCCATGGGGTTCTATGCCCCGGCCCAGATCGTGCGCGATGCGCGTGAACATGATGTGACCGTGCGGCCCGTCTGCATCAATGCGAGCTTTTGGGACAATGTTATGGAGCCGGATGGCGAGGGTGGTCTGGCGCTGCGGCTTGGGTTCCGGCAGATCAAAGGACTGCCAGAGGAGGATGCCACCTGGCTGACGCAGGCGCGGGGCAATGGCTATCAGTCTGTGCGCGATGTGTGGCGGCGGGCGGGGCTAGAGCCGGGCCTGATCGAGCGTTTGGCGGAAGCGGATGTGTTCGCGGGTATCGGCCTTAGTCGTCGCGATGCGCTTTGGGAGGCGAAGTCTTTCGCACCGGGTCGGGAACTGCCGCTTTTCGCCGGAGATCTGGATGGCGAGATTGTGGATGAGCCAAGTGCGCTTTTGCCCCAGATGACGCTGGGCGAAGAGGTGGTGGAGGATTACGTCTCCACCCGGCTGACGCTGAAAATGCACCCCGTCGCGCTCTTGCGCTCGGTGCTGACGCCGGATCCTTTGAAAGGATCCGGGCCGTTTTCTTTGAAAGAAAACGGGGGCCCCCTCAAAACGCCGGCGCTGGCGGTGCAGTCCGAAAGCTTCACGCGCGGCAACCCAGACTAGCCCTTTGCAAGCTCTGCAGCGCCCCAACCGCGCATCGCCTCGATCACCGGCAGCAAGGAACGCCCGCGCGTTGTAAGGGCATAATCCACCCGCGGCGGCACTTCCGCATAGACGGTCCGGCTCAGCACCCCATCCGCTTCCAACTCGCGCAATTGCTTGGTCAGCATCTGCTTTGTGATCCCCGGCACTGCGCGCTGCATTGCGCCAAACCGATCCACCCCATGCGCAATGCAGAACAGAATCACAGGCTTCCATTTACCGCCAATGACCGACAGGCAAAACGTTACCGCGCAGTCGTCCGCTTCAGGATCTGGTGCCAATGGTCCGTTTTTCATGACTATGTACTTTCACTTTGACTAGTTGCCCAAATCAAATTTATGCGCAGATTGCAGATCCATCGTCAACCGATGGAGACACTTATGCGCACCAACCTGATTGCAACCCTCGCAACGCTCGGCCTTGCAGCGCCAGCCGTCGCCGCGGACCCTTCGCTCGCGGGCCTCAAGTCACGTATCGTGGGCACCTGGACTTCCATTGCCTGCGAAATTCGGCCCCAGCAAAACCAGCAAAACCCCGAACTTGCCCCCACCGCAACGTATTTGACTCGCGACTTCACCTATGACGCCGATGGGGGCTTCTCGGCCTCCATAACAGTCTACGCCGATGCGGCCTGTTCCATTCCAGCGGTCACGTATGACTTCGCGGGGCAGATCGCGTGGCATGACGCAAACCCGGCGGCACCTGGGGCCTGGTCGCAAGACTATATTCTGGACGAGAAGCTCACTTTGACCGTCAAAGCCCCGCCGATGCTGGATCAACTCAGCCAGCTTCCAGATGGTGCTTGTGGCACTGGGCCGTTTGTCTTGAATCAGCCACGCGACATTCTTGGCCAGCCTTGCGTTCTTTTGCGCTTTGTGGAGGGCAGCGACTATGTGATTGATCACGATTTTCTTTATGTGCGCGAGGACACGCCGAACATGTTGTTTATGGGCGGCAAGCATGTGGACGGCACCGGCTTCTACATCCCAGAAAATCGGCCAACCGTAGGCCTGCAGCAACCACTGATGCGCACACAATAACCGCAAGCCGTGTTATGTCAGCGCAGCGCGCGGCCCTTCAAGATCGCGTCTGACCCGAACCGGGCGCGGATCTTATCGGTCGCGCGCTCGGCATCGGCACGTTGCAGTGCATTCGGGTCAAGAAGGTCGCCCGACAGATCCGCTTTCTCGTCCGAGACCAGATCCGACAAGCCACAACCTAGCAGGCGGTAGGGTCCCTTATCGCCGACCTGATCGAACAACTGCCGCGCTTGGCGGTAAATCACATCAGCCATATGGGTCGCATCGCGCAACGAAACCCGCCGGGTCAGGATCGAATGATCGGCGCGCTTAAGCTTCAGCGTTACCACCCGGCCCGCCATGCCTTTGGCTTTCGCGCGGTCAGACACTTTCTCGGCCATGCGCCACAAATGCCCATCAAGCACCTCCGCATCATTGGTGTCCTCGCCAAAGGTCGTTTCGTTCGAGATCGATTTCATCGGATCATGCCCGGACACAGACCGCGCGTCTTGACCCCGTGCAAGATGCCACAGCCGCGATCCCATGGACCCAAACCGCGCCGTCAAATCCGCCTGGTCCCAGCGCAGCAAATCCGCAAATGTGCGGATCCCTGCCGCCGACAGGCTTTCTTGCGCTGCGTTGCCCACGCCCCAGATCAAGCGCACAGGCTTGTCGCGCAGGAACTCGGCCGTTTCCGCGACACCGATCACCGAAAACCCCCGTGGCTTTTCCAGGTCAGAGGCAACCTTGGCCAAAAACTTGTTATGGCTCAGCCCAATTGAGCCCGTCAGGCCCAAGTCATCCCGCATCGCTTTGATCAGCCGACCCAGCATCACGGCAGGCGGGGCGCCGTGCAGTTTCTCGGTCCCGGACAGGTCCAGGAATGCCTCATCCAGGGACAAAGGTTCAATCGCAGGTGTCAACGCCTCCATCAGGCTTCGGATCTCGCGGGATGCCTTGGCATAGGCGTCCATCCGAGGACGGATGACTACAGCATCTGGGCACAACTTGAGCGCTTGAAACATCGGCATCGCAGACCGCACACCGCGGATGCGCGCCACATAGCACGCCGTCGACACAACGCCGCGCCGTCCACCGCCAATGATGACGGGCTTGTCTTCCAGCTCGGGATTGTCGCGCTTTTCGACAGAGGCATAGAACGCATCGCAGTCCATATGCGCGATGCTCAGCGCAAAAAGCTCTGGATGGCTGACAACGCGCGGCGAGCCGCAGGCGGGACAGCGCGGCCCGGTGTCGAAAGGCGTGATACAATCGCGGCAAAGGCTGGGCATGGCACAGTGGATGTGGCTAGACTTGGCCGCAGTCTACACAAGCGGGGCAGAGAAGAACATGCAGGACGATTTCATGGGGGCGAAAATCGCCCTCTTTGTCGGAGATCGGCTTTTGTGCCTGCACCGCGACGACGATCCCAAGATCACATGGCCGGGGGCGTGGGACTTGCCAGGCGGTGGGCGCGAACCAGGCGAGACGCCTTTGGACTGTGTCCGTCGCGAGACCGAAGAAGAGTTCAGCTTGCAGGTACCTGCCGCGCAGATCCGTTGGGGCCGCCGATACGTCAACTCCATCGGTCGCACGGTCTGGTACTTCGCGGGCTGGATGCCCCCTGCGTCAGAGCACGACATCCGGCTTGGGGACGAAGGGCAGGGCTGGGCGCTGATGACATCGGCAGAGTTTCTGGCGCATCCCAAAGCGGTTCCACAGTTGCAGGCCCGGCTTGTGGACTTCCAAAACGGGGTGGCGGGAGAGGCTTTCTCATAAAACCCCCCGCCGGATTAGAGCGGGGGGAGGTGACGAACCTCAGGAAGACCCGGTCCGTCAGGGAGTATCACCTGATACCACACCGTAACCGGGAGTCTGCGTTTCGGCAAAGGGCTATATACCGATTTCTGGGTATATCTTGTGGATAGTTTCAAAAACTACACAGAATTTAGGCGAATGCTCGTGGAAATAGCATCCGCGGCGGCGGCGGGATCGGCGGCTTCGTGCACCGGGCGGCCGACAACGATGTGGTCTGCGCCGTTCGAAATCGCCTCTGCCGGTGTCATCACGCGCTTCTGATCGCCCAACGCGGCACCTTCGGGGCGCACGCCGGGTGTGACGATCAAACGGTCTTTTGCGGGGGGCAACGCACGGATCGCTTTGACCTCATGGGGGGAGGCGATGACGCCATCGGCACCCGCCTCGAACGCAAGCCCGGCGCGCTCTTGCACGATGTCGCTGAGGCTGCCTTCGCGGATCAGGCAGTCGTCCAAATCGCCCCGGTCCAGCGATGTCAGAACCGTCACGGCGAGGATCTTCAGGTCGCTGCCCCCGGCGCCCTCTTTGGCGGCGCGGACCACATGGGGGTCACCGTGCACCGTCAGAAAGTCCAGGTTGAACTGCGACAGTCCACGGACCGCAGCCTCAATCGTGTTGCCGATGTCAAAGAGCTTTAGGTCCAGAAAGATCCGTTTGCCGTGCTCTTGTTTCAACTCATTGGCCAGGGCAAGTCCGCCGCCCGTGAGCATCCCAAGCCCCACTTTGTAAAAGGACACCGCGTCGCCCAGTTTTTCCACCAGGCCGAGCCCCGCGACCACATTGGGAACATCAAGCGCCACGATCAGTCTGTCATCCGCCATGTAACGGCTCCTTTACGTTTTTGCTCACCTACTGGTCTTGGTGCAGTGTGTCGAGAGGCGTTGGTCCGCGCGGGGTTTGCATTGAAAGCCGACCCAAGAACACCCATGTGGGGTGCGAGGCCACAAGGCGTCTGTGCCGCAGAGCGGGCGGGCGCGTCAGGTGGCGCTTTGATAGAAGGAGAACGCCATGGACTTATCCAAGTTCACGGAGCGGTCGCGCGGTTTCATCCAAGCCGCACAGACCATCGCAGCGCGCGAAAATCACCAACGTCTGGTGCCCGAGCATATCCTGAAGGCTTTGCTGGATGATGATCAGGGCTTTGCGGCCAACCTCATCGCACAGTCCGGCGGGCAGCTTGCCCCGGTCAGTTCCGCCCTAGAGGCGGCGCTTGCCAAGCAGCCGCAGGTTTCGGGCGACGGGGCACAGGCGTATCTAGATCAAAAGACGGTCAAAGTGTTGGGCGAGGCCGAGGCACTCGCGCAAAAAGCGGGCGACAGTTTTGTCCCGGTCGAGCGGTTGCTGATGGCGCTGGCCATGGTGCGCACGCCGGCCAAAGACGCGCTGGCCGCGGGCGGCGTGAACGCCCAAGCCATGAACGCAGCCATTAATGACATTCGCAAAGGTCGCACCGCGGATACGGCGAGCGCAGAAGATGGCTATGACGCGCTGAAGAAATACGCCCAAGACCTGACCGAACGGGCCCGCGCTGGCAAAGTTGATCCCATTATAGGGCGCGACGATGAAATTCGCCGCGCGATGCAGGTCCTTAGTCGTCGCACCAAAAACAATCCTGTTCTCATCGGCGAACCGGGCGTCGGGAAAACCGCGATTGCCGAGGGCCTCGCGCTGCGGATCGTCAACGGCGATGTGCCGGAATCCTTGCGCAATAAGAGCCTGCTTGCCCTCGACATGGGGGCCTTGATTGCCGGTGCGAAGTATCGCGGCGAGTTTGAAGAGCGGCTGAAGGCTGTTTTGAACGAAGTGACCGCCGCTGCGGGCGAGGTCATCTTGTTCATCGACGAGATGCACACGCTGGTCGGCGCTGGTAAGACCGATGGCGCTATGGATGCGGCCAACTTGATCAAGCCCGCCTTGGCGCGGGGCGAGTTGCACTGCGTGGGCGCCACGACCCTCGATGAGTATCGCAAATACGTGGAAAAAGACGCGGCTCTGGCGCGGCGGTTCCAGCCGGTGATGGTCCTGGAACCCACTGTGGAAGACACCGTGTCGATCCTGCGCGGCATCAAAGAGAAGTACGAGTTGCATCACGGTGTGCGGATCGCGGATGCCGCTTTGGTCTCTGCCGCCACGCTATCTAACCGCTATATCACGGATCGGTTCTTGCCGGACAAGGCCATCGACCTTGTAGACGAGGCTGCAAGCCGGTTGCGGATGGAGGTCGACAGCAAGCCCGAAGAGTTGGATGCGCTCGACCGGCAAATTCTGCAAATGCAGATTGAGGTAGAGGCGCTGAAGCTGGAAGACGACGCGGCCTCGCAAGACCGGCTGCACGCGCGCGAAAAGGAACTTGCCGATCTGCAAGACACCTCTGCCGAACTGACCGCCAAGTGGCAGTCGGAACGGGACAAGCTCGCCTCCGCCCGCGATGTGAAGGCGCAACTGGACCGTGCGCGCGCCGAGTTGGAGATTGCCAAGCGCGATGGCAATCTGGCGCGTGCGGGCGAGTTGTCCTACGGCGTGATCCCCGGGCTGGAGAAAGACCTAAGCGAAGCGGAAGACCAAGAGGCCGAAGCCATGGTCGCCGAGGCCGTGCGCCCCGAACAAATCGCCGCCGTTGTCGAACGGTGGACGGGCATCCCGACCACCAAGATGCTGGAAGGCGAGCGTGAAAAGCTCTTGCGAATGGAAGATGGGCTGCATCAACGTGTGATCGGTCAGAACGCGGCTGTGACGGCGGTGGCGAACGCGGTCCGCCGCGCGCGGGCTGGGCTGAATGACGAAAACAGGCCGCTTGGCTCGTTCCTTTTCTTGGGGCCAACGGGTGTTGGTAAGACCGAGCTGACCAAGGCCGTGGCCGAGTTCCTTTTTGACGATGATAGCGCGATGGTGCGCATCGATATGTCGGAGTTCATGGAAAAGCACGCTGTGGCTCGGCTGATCGGCGCGCCGCCCGGCTATGTGGGCTATGACGAAGGCGGTGTGCTGACCGAGGCCGTGCGGCGGCGTCCTTATCAGGTGATCCTCTTTGATGAGGTCGAAAAGGCGCATCCGGATGTGTTCAACGTTCTGTTGCAGGTTCTGGACGACGGCGTGTTGACCGATGGCCAGGGCCGTACGGTGGACTTCAAGCAGACGCTGATCATTCTGACGTCCAACTTGGGCAGCCAAGCGCTCAGCCAGTTGCCCGAAGGAGCCGACAGCGGTGCCGCGCGGCGCGATGTCATGGATGCGGTTCGCACGCATTTCCGGCCCGAGTTTCTGAACCGGCTCGATGAGACGGTGATCTTCGACAGGCTGGGCCGTGGCGACATGGGCTGTATTGTTGATATTCAGCTGGCACGGCTTCTCAAACGCTTGGCTGGTCGGAAGATCACGTTGCATTTGGAAGATGGCGCCAAACAGTGGCTGGCCGAGGAAGGCTATGACCCGGTCTTTGGCGCGCGCCCCCTCAAGCGTGTCATTCAACGCGCGCTTCAGGACCCACTGGCCGAAATGCTGCTGGCCGGTGACGTCAAAGACGGCGACGTCGTGCAGGTCAGCGCGGGCAGTGAAGGGCTGATCATCGGGGACCGTGTTGCGGCCTCTAATCGCCCCAAGCCGGATGATGCCGTCCTGCACTAAGACCATTGCCAAGGTCGGCGGTTAGGCTACGCTCCGCACTGGTGCGGGGCGTAACCCCCGCCGACCTTGGCCATGAAAGACACGCGACAATGCATATGCCGCCGGACCTTGTTCTTTTTGACTGTGATGGCGTGCTTGTCGACAGCGAACCGCTGACCAGTCTTGTGATCCAATCCAGCCTTGCGCGGTATGGACTGGATGTGAGCCTGGACCACATCGACACGTATTTTGTGGGCGGGACAATGATGGGCGTGCGGGACACGGCGCTGTCCAAGGGCGCGCGCCTGCCCGAAACTTGGCTTGATGACATCTATAAAGAGATGTTTGACAAACTCGCCGCAAAGGTGGAGCCCGTGCCCGGCATCGTCGCTGTCCTAGACGCGCTTGACGCTGAGGGGATCCCTTATGCGGTCGGCTCAAATGGTCCGCACCAGAAAATGCAGATCACATTGCGGCGGTGCGGGCTTTATGACCGTCTGGCCGGGCGGATCGTATCTCGCGAAGACGTGCCCAACCCAAAACCTGCACCCGATGTCTACTTAACTGCGGCAGCGGCCATTGGTGTTGACCCTGGGCGTGCCGTTGTTGTGGAAGATAGCCCCAATGGCGCCACCGCGGGGAAGGCGGCCGGGTGCCTCACGTTCGGGTTCACGGCACACACAAAGCCCGCGCGCTTGGAACCCATCTGCGATCGCATCTTTGACGACATGGCCGACTTGCCGGGGATGCTGGGTCTATGAGCGACTGGGTTCTGATGCATTTGAACGCCGTGCGTCCCTTGGGCCCGTTTCACATCGGCGATCCCAAGGCGCAGTTCTTCATCTCTGAACTGCCAAAGGTTTTTGTCGCTGCCGCGCAAGATCCGGGGCTCAAATTTCACGTCCATGGTGTACGGTGGCCGGACGGCACTTACATCGACTTTGATGGCCTTGCCGCGCTCGAGACGGAGCGCACAGAAGACAACCCAACGATCCTGACAATGGCGGGGTGGCGCGATCTGAAGGCGATGCACAGCTTTACCTACCGCTCTGATTTGCACCGCAATGGGATGAAGACGCTGCACGATTGGGTCGACCGCAGCGAGGGACCGACATTGGTCCTGTGGTGGGTGCCGCGCGGAACGCGTGTGTCGGTGGAGGACGGCTGGAAAAAACTGCAAGCGCTTCGAAGCAATGGCCCAACGGCTGAGGCTTTCACCCTCCAGACCCGATTTGATCCGCCCGGGCCGTGACGCGGTCTCACGCTTGCGCGTGCTTTGCTACAAGCCCCTTTTTTTGCGCGTGGTGATGTCCCACAGTTGCATCACCAGGCAATGCGGGAGGACGTGATGGGATTTGCAATGGACGCGCTAAGCTTTCTGGCCGTGGCCTTTGTGGTCATCGTCGGGGTTGTTGCGGCCGTGGCGGTGGTTTTCTTCGTGATCGACCGGTTTCAGACCCATGACGCGATCCGCCGCAACTACCCGGTGCTGGGCCGGTTTCGGCATCTCTTTTCGGCGCTGGGCGAGTTTTTTCGGCAGTATTTCTTCGCGATGGACCGGGAAGAGCTGCCATTCAACCGCGCACAGCGCGAGTGGATCAAGCGGGCGGGCGAGGGCGAGTCGAACACCGTCGCCTTTGGCTCCACCCGCAACTTGAACGTCGTGGGCACGCCGATTTTTGTGAATGCGGCCTTTCCGCCGATGCATGACCAATTCACCAAATCTGCGCCGCTCATGATCGGGGCTGGGTGTCGGCATCCGTTCGAGGCCAAGTCATTCTTCAACATCTCGGGCATGAGCTATGGCGCGATTTCGAAACCCGCTGTTCAGGCCCTTTCCAAAGGCGCAAAAGCTTCGGGCATCTGGATGAATACGGGCGAGGGCGGGCTGAGCCCGTTTCACCTTGAGGGCGGCTGCGATATCGTCTTTCAGATCGGAACCGCAAAGTTCGGCGTGCGTGATCAGGCAGGCAATCTAAGCGACGATAAGCTGCGTGAGGTTGCTGCCCACGAGACTGTGCGCATGTTCGAAGTGAAGCTCGCGCAAGGGGCGAAGCCGGGCAAAGGGGGGATTCTGCCAGGAGAGAAAGTGACCCCCGAGATTGCAAAAATTCGCGGGCTTGAGGTTGGCCAAGACGGGATCTCGCCCAATCGGCACCGCGAAGTGGACGATTGGGATGATCTCCTCGACATGATTGCGCATCTGCGCCAGGTCACCGGCAAGCCTGTGGGCATCAAGACGGTGGTTGGGACAGAAGAAGCAATCCGCGATCTCTTCACAACGATCACCAAGCGCGGGGCAGAGGCAGCCCCTGATTTCATCACAATCGACGGCGGCGAGGGTGGTACAGGTGCTGCACCCATGCCGCTGATTGACCTTGTGGGGATGTCGATCCGCGAGGCATTGCCGCTCGTAGCGAACCTTCGGGATGAGGCCGGCTTGCGGGACCGCATCCGCCTTGTCGCCTCGGGAAAGCTCGTCAATCCGGGTGATATAGCCTGGGCCCTCGCCGCAGGCGCCGATTTCGTGACCTCTGCGCGCGGGTTTATGTTCAGCTTGGGCTGCATCCAAGCGTTGAAGTGTAACAAAAACACCTGCCCCACCGGCATCACGACCCACGATCCCCGGTTCCAAAAGGGTCTGGTCGTGGCGGACAAATGGAAGCGGGTCGAAGCCTATGCGACAGGGATCGTCAATGAGGTAGAAACCATCGCGCATTCTGTCGGTGTCACTGAACCGCGAAAGCTGCGCCGCCGCCACGTTCGGATCATGCAGGACAATGGCCGCTCTGTTCCGATGAACGTGCTCTACCCCTCTGTAACGCAGCCTGGTCTGGTCGAGGAGTAAACGGGGGTGACGCCACAACCCGCCGCCATCTAAAGGTTAGTGCGCTGGCAGGATGGCCATGTGGATGACGTGGATCACGTCGCCGTCAGATCGCAAGATCGTGAGCCGCAGCGCGCAACGGCAGATGTTACAGCGCCCAACATGTCCGTGAGGGGGCTGGAATTCACCCGCACTTAACGCGAACTATGCACAAGAGCGCCGCAGAGGCAGGAGGAGCGTATGGCACATCGTTGGAAAAATGACCTAACACGGGCGGATGCAACGCCTGAACAGGCCTACGTGAATCGTCGGCAGATTTTGGCGGGCGCGGCAGGTGTCGGGCTCGCGGCAGCCTTGGGCCAAGCTGCGCAGGCCGAGGCACTGGAACCCAGTTCGTGGGACGACATCACGCAATACAACAACTTCTATGAGTTCGGTACACAGAAAGACGACCCCTATCGGAATGCGCACCGTTTGACGACCAAACCTTGGACCATCACGATTGATGGCTTGGTGGACCGCCCAGGCGATTATGACTTTGATGATGTCATGGCCGCAATGACGGTCGAAGAGCGCATCTACCGCTTCCGCTGTGTTGAGGCATGGTCGATGGTGATCCCTTGGAATGGGTTCGAGTTGAAAGACCTCTTGGATCTCGCGGGTGTTCAGTCTTCGGCCAAGTATGTGGCGTTTGAGACTCTCTATCGTCCCGAAGAGATGATTGGCCAGCGCCGGCGCACTATCGATTGGCCTTACGTCGAAGGTCTCCGTCTGGACGAGGCGATGCACCCGCTGACACTCATGGCGACAGGCATCTATGGCAAGACCATTCCCAATCAGAATGGCGCCCCGATCCGTCTGGTGGTGCCGTGGAAATACGGGTTTAAGTCGATCAAGTCGGTCGTCCGGATCACGCTGACAGACAAAGAACCCCCGACCGCGTGGAACAAGCTCCAACCCCGGGAATATGGCTTTTATAGCAATGTGAACCCAAACGTGAGCCATCCAAGATGGAGCCAGGCGGAAGAACGTGTCATTGGCAGCGGCCTTTTTTCCAAGAAGAAGCCCACTTTGATGTTCAATGGGTACGAAGAAGAAGTGGCGTCCATGTATGAAGGCATGGACCTCGCGAAATTCTACTGACCCGTGACGACCGCGTGCATCACTCGGCCCGGCATGAGCGTAAACGCGCCAGTAATCACGAGGGCACCAAAAAACAGGCTGCGCATTGTCCAACGGTGCGCCGCCATATTGCCAACACGCGCCGCATGGACGCTAAAGGCGAGCGCCCCCAGTGTGAGAACCGATAGCACGTGGATCAAGCTGAACGGTCCAAAGCTCCGAAAGCCGTGGATCCAAAAGCTGCTGACAGCGACACTCACCAAAAGCGCAACCCAAACATATCCAATGGACCTATGCCGGCGCCCGCCTTTGCCTAAGACCAGCTGGGCAAGCCCAATCATCAACGCCGCCACGGCCGATAGCGCGTGTAGGGTTATGATGGTTCCATCGTCAAAGAATGGTTGGAGCGTCATGAATAGAGATGTGTCCTGTCGTGAATTGGAGGCAATGTGATGGTCATTGTTGATCGCGTAAATCGGTTTGTGCGCAGAGTGCCGGAATGGGCGATTTGGGTCATCTACCTTCTTCCTGTTCCCTGGCTCTTGTACCTAGGACTGACGGGCGGCCTTGGACGAGAGCCGATCTCGGCGCTTGAACATGAGTTGGGTGAGATTGCTTTGCAGCTTTTGATCATCGGGCTTTGCATCACACCGTTCCGTCGGTTTCTGGGCCTCAACTTCTTGAAGTTTCGCCGCGCGATTGGATTGCTGGCCTTTACTTATGTGGTGCTCCACGTGTTGGTCTGGGCGGTACTGGACGTGCAGGATCTGTCGCGCATGTGGGCTGACATCGTCAAACGCCCCTATGTGACGATCGGAATGGCAGCGCTGGTCTTGATGCTGCCGCTCGCGGCAACGTCCAACAACTGGAGCCTGCGAAAGCTTGGCGTCCGCTGGCACCATTTACATAGGGCGACTTATGCTGTCGTGCTTCTGTCGGCGGTCCATTTCATTTGGGTCCGGAAGGGATTTCAGTTGGAACCGTGGATCTACATGGCAGTCATCGTCGGATTGTTGGCGCTCCGCTTTGTGCCAAAGCGGAATCGGATTCGGCCAGCGGCAGCGCAATCTGCGTGAGTCTTGGGACAGTCTAGAGGATAACCCTGGGGATAACCCTAAATGTTGTGTCCCAGCGGATTTTTCCAAGGTCGTTAAGGATGTGTTGAAGCGCCGAAGACCTGGCGCTTTAGTCCTCCTTGGCAAAAAGTGATTTCGTAACCGTTTGAAAAATATACGAAACACAGGTTTTTGCAAAAAAGATGACGTTTCTTGAAAAAAGGGGTTGCAGGGTCCGGCACCTATACGTAAATAGCCCCTCACCGACGCAGCGGAGACGCAGCAACGGGGCGCCAGACGGGCCAGCGGTTAACACCAAGGCGACGAGGCGGAGATAAAATCAGAGGCAATTCGGGCGGGGCGCGCCAAGAAGTTAGGGCGCACACTGTTCGGTTTTTTGTCTCTACGCTGTTTGAAAATTGAATATCTGAAGAGATATGTGGGCGGTTTGGTTCATTCGATGAACAAACAACTGCATATCGCGCTCTTAGGGCTTCGGTCCGATGATAGAGTGTCAGCTTCACTGTTTGAACGGTTCTTCGGTTTCTTAGGAAACTGAAGCACATCAAACAGATGACTCATCCGGTCATGCCGGCCGGATGGATGTGCAGAGGTTCGAACGTCAAGGATAAGCTGGCAACAGCTTTTCAACTTGAGAGTTTGATCCTGGCTCAGAACGAACGCTGGCGGCAGGCCTAACACATGCAAGTCGAGCGCGCCTTCGGGTGAGCGGCGGACGGGTTAGTAACGCGTGGGAACGTGCCCTTCTGTTGAGGATAGCCCCGGGAAACTGGGAGTAATACTCGATACGCCCTTCGGGGGAAGGAAGGATCGGCCCGCGTTAGATTAGGTAGTTGGTGGGGTAACGGCCTACCAAGCCTACGATCTATAGCTGGTTTGAGAGGATGATCAGCAACACTGGGACTGAGACACGGCCCAGACTCCTACGGGAGGCAGCAGTGGGGAATCTTGGACAATGGGGGCAACCCTGATCCAGCCATGCCGCGTGAGTGATGAAGGCCCTAGGGTCGTAAAGCTCTTTCGCCAGGGATGATAATGACAGTACCTGGTAAAGAAACCCCGGCTAACTCCGTGCCAGCAGCCGCGGTAATACGGAGGGGGTTAGCGTTGTTCGGAATTACTGGGCGTAAAGCGCGCGTAGGCGGACTAGTAAGTCAGGGGTGAAATCCCGGGGCTCAACCCCGGAACTGCCTTTGATACTGGTAGTCTTGAGTTCGAGAGAGGTGAGTGGAATTCCGAGTGTAGAGGTGAAATTCGTAGATATTCGGAGGAACACCAGTGGCGAAGGCGGCTCACTGGCTCGATACTGACGCTGAGGTGCGAAAGTGTGGGGAGCAAACAGGATTAGATACCCTGG
>CAWUIP010000094.1:0-14100 GCA_963922415.1 uncultured Aliishimia sp.
AAGCCCACGCCATGTTCGACCGTTACAACCAAAAAGTTGCTCAAGCCCCGCGCTTCGCCAAAAAGCTGTTCGGCTTTGGCCACCAGGTTCGCATCGTTTTCGACAAAGGCGGCGCAGGGCAGATGCGCGGCAAGCAAGGGCCCCAGGTCGATGTTCCGTTGGGTGAGCGAGGACGACCAGTGCACAAAGCGCGCGCCCGCATCTATCTGTCCTGGCAGGCCGATTGAGACTCCCGCCAACGACCCAACACCACCAGGCAGCCCCGCGCACGCGGCGGCAACCCCATCCCGGATGGCCAGAACAAGATCTTCTGGATCCATGCAGGGTTCGGCCAAGCGCACATTGTGCAGAACCAACTCGGTCCCGTCGAAGTCCAGAATAAGGATCGACAGAACCTCGCGCGCGACCTTGATGCCCGCGATGTGAAACCGGCCCCGGGTCAAACGCAGCGCCACGCGCGGGCGCCCCCGGCGCGCGGTGTCTGGCGCGTCCTGGCCAGCGACCTCTTCGATGAGGCCCCCCGCCATCAGACCAGATGTGACAAATGTGACGGTTGCGGGGCTAAGACGCAGGGCTGCCGCAATATCTGTACGGGACGCCTCACCTGCGTCGCGAATACAGTTGAGCACACGCAGACGCGTCAGCGCCCGTGCATCTAATTCAGCGACCTCCCCAACGAGGCGCGCTTTGGAAGCGCCCGATTCTCGTTTCATTTCATCACTATACACGGCTTTGTGCGGCACAGAGCATATTTTTTTTGATCAGTGAAAAAAATATGCTACCAAAAGTTAGGGCCTCCGGCGAATCGTCTGAAATGGCCTGCACATGGGAGGAAATCATGAAACACATTCTTAGCCTATCCGCAGCAGCTATGCTTATGGGATCCGTTGCATTTGCCGACGGTCACGCCGTCAGCATCGGTGTCAGCTGGTCCAACTTCCAGGAAGAGCGCTGGAAGACCGACGAAGCGGCCATCGTGGGCGCATTGGACGCGGCCGGCGCCACATATGTCTCCGCAGACGCGCAGTCGTCCTCGTCCAAACAGCTTTCCGACATCGAAAGCTTGATCGCTCAAGGCGTCGACGCGCTGATCATCCTGGCGCAAGACGCGCAAGCCATCGGCCCAGCGGTTCAAGCGGCGGCAGACGAAGGCATTCCAGTCATCGCCTATGACCGCCTGATCGAAGACGACCGCGCATTCTACCTGACATTCGACAACGTCGAAGTGGGCCGGATGCAAGCGCGTGCCGTTTTCGCAGCGCAACCAAGCGGCAACTACGTGATGATCAAGGGCTCGCCCACCGACCCAAACGCAGACTTCCTGCGCGGCGGTCAGCAAGAGATCATCGGCGCAGCGGTTGACAGCGGCGCGATCACCATCGTCGGTGAAGCCTACACGGATGGCTGGTTGCCCGCGAACGCGCAGCGCAACATGGAACAGATCCTGACCGCCAACGACAACAACGTCGACGCTGTTGTTGCCTCGAACGACGGCACCGCCGGTGGTGTTGTTGCGGCCCTCACCGCACAAGGCATGGAAGGCATTCCGGTGTCAGGCCAAGACGGTGACCACGCTGCGCTGAACCGCGTTGCCAAAGGCACTCAGACCGTGTCCGTCTGGAAAGACGCGCGTGAGCTGGGCAAAGCCGCAGGCGAGATCGCGGTTGCTCTGGCCGCTGGTGAAGCCGCAGGCGACAGCGAGCAGTGGACATCGCCCGGTGGCACCACCATGACCGCGCGCTTCTTGGCGCCTGTTCCGGTGACGGCCGAGAACCTGACGGTGGTTGTTGACGCAGGCTGGATCACCAAAGACGCGCTTTGCCAAGGTGTGACCAACGGTCCAGCACCTTGTAACTAAGACACCCTAACATCAACTGCGGCTCCGATGCATCCATCGGGGCCGCACCTGTAAGCGCTGGCATAGAGGGTCTGATATGACAGACACAACTGCTCAGCCGGTCCCCAATAAAGACGACGGTTCCTTGCTGCAAAAGCTTGAACTGGACACCCGTTTGCTGGGCATGATCGGCGCACTCATCATTTTGTGCATCGGGTTCAACTTCTTCACAGATGGTCGGTTCCTGACGCCCCGCAATATCTTCAATCTGACGATCCAAACCGTGTCGGTGGCGATTATGGCCTGCGGCATGGTGTTTGTGATCGTGAACCGCCACATTGACCTGTCCGTCGGCGCGCTTCTGGCGACCACCTCGGCGGTCATGGCAATGATGCAGACCCAGATCTTGCCCAATGTTATGGGCCTTGGCTTGGGCCATCCGATGATTTGGATCTTGGCGGTGATCTCGGGCCTGCTGATCGGCACCCTCATCGGCGCGTTTCAAGGCTGGATGATCGGGTATCTGACGATCCCGGCCTTTATCGTTACGCTGGGCGGCTTTCTCGTCTGGCGCAATGTCGCCTGGTACCTCACAAGCGGCCAGACCATCGGCCCGCTGGACCGCACCTTCTTGGTCTTTGGCGGGACGAACGGCACGCTTGGCACAACATGGAGTTGGGCCTTCGCAGCCATCGCGGCTGCGGGCGCCCTCTGGGCTGTGTGGAGCGCGCGGCGCGCCAAAGCGGCGCATGGCTTCCCCGTCAAACCCATTTGGGCCGAACTGACCCTGTCGGGCATTATCGTGGGCGCGATTGTGGCGTTCATTGCCGTCCTCAACGCCTACACCATCCCCACCCGGCGGCTAGAGCGCATGTTCGAGGCGCGCGGTGAAGAGATGCCCGAGGGCTTGGTTGTTGGTTACGGCCTGCCTGTTTCGGTGCTGATCCTGATCCTCGTCGCGGTTGTGATGACAATCGTCGCCAAGCGCACGCGGTTCGGTCGCTATATCTTTGCCACCGGCGGCAACCCGGACGCGGCAGAGCTGTCGGGGATCAACACGCGGCGTTTGACCGTGAAGATCTTTGCGTTGATGGGTTTCCTTTGTGCGCTTTCTGCGGTCGTCGCTTCGGCGCGGCTCGCCAACCACTCCAACGATATCGGCACGCTGGACGAGCTTCGCGTGATCGCGGCTGCCGTCATTGGGGGCACAGCGCTCGCCGGTGGGTTTGGCACGATCTATGGCGCCATCATCGGCGCGCTGATCATGCAGGCGTTGCAATCCGGCATGGCGATGGTGGGCGTTGACGCACCCTTCCAGAACATCGTGGTTGGCACGGTGCTTGTACTCGCGGTCTTCATCGACATCGTCTACCGCAAACGCGTGGGGGCCAAGTGATGGCAACAGCAAAAGAAATGCGCGCCTCAGGCGCGGCACCCCTGGTCGAGATGAAGGACATCTCGATCGCATTCGGCGGGATCAAGGCGGTCGACAGCGTTTCGGTCGACCTATATCCGGGCGAGGTTGTGGGCCTTCTGGGCCATAACGGCGCGGGAAAGTCGACGCTGATCAAGGTCTTGTCGGGCGCCTATCAAAAGGATGAAGGCGAGATCTTCATCAACGGGCAGCCGGTCGAGATCGCCAATCCCCGCGACGCGCGCGCCAATAATATCGAGACGATCTACCAAACGCTGGCGCTTGCCGATAACCTTGATGCAGCTTCAAACCTCTTTCTGGGGCGCGAGTTGGTGACGCCTTTCGGCCTTGTCAATGACGCCGCGATGGAAGCCGAGTGCCGCAAGATCATGGGCAATCTCAACCCGAACTTCCAAAAGTTCAACGAGCCTGTCTCGGCCCTTTCTGGCGGTCAACGCCAGTCAGTGGCGATTGCGCGCGCGGTCTATTTCAACGCCCGCATCCTGATCATGGACGAGCCGACCGCCGCACTGGGCCCGCATGAAACCCAAATGGTTGCGGACCTGATCCAGCAGTTGAAGGCGCAAGGCATCGGGATCTTTCTGATCGATCACGACGTGCATTCAGTGATGGAGCTTTGTGACCGGGCCAGCGTGATGAAGAATGGCAAGCTCGTTGGCACGGTGAGCATCGAAGATGTGACAGATGACGATCTCTTATCGATGATTATTCTGGGCAAGAACCCAAACCAAACAGAGGATGCATGATGGCCACGGGATTTTTTGACGGCGTCGCGCCCGCCGAATTCGAACACTACGCCCCTGATGAAATCGTTGCAGGCAAGCGGATGGAGGACCAGTTACGGTTCGCCGTCGCCTATTGGCACAGCTTCGCGTGGGAAGGCCAAGACCCGTTCGGCGGCCCCACTTTTGAACGCCCTTGGCACCCGCAAGACGATATGGGCCGGGCAAAGATGAAAGCTGACGTGGCCTTCGAGATGTTCGACCTTTTGAACGTGCCGTTCTTTTGCTGGCATGACGCAGATATACGCCCGGAGCAGGGGAATTTTGCCGACAACCTCAGCACGCTCAATGAGATCACCGATTACATCGGCGAGAAGATGGAAGGCTCGAAAACGGACCTCCTTTGGGGCACGGCCAACATGTTCAGCCACCGCCGTTGGATGGCGGGCGCGTCGACCAACCCGGACCCTGACGTCTTTGCCTTTGCGGCGGCGACAGTCAAAGCCTGCATGGATGCCACGCTGAAGCTGGGTGGCCAGAACTATGTGCTCTGGGGTGGGCGCGAAGGGTATGAGACGCTTCTCAACACCGATATGGGCCAGGAACTGGACCACATGGGCCGCTTTCTGTCGATGGTCGTCGACTACAAGCACAAGATCGGCTTCAAGGGTCAGATCCTGGTGGAGCCCAAGCCGCAAGAGCCTTCCAAGCACCAATACGACTTTGATGCGGCGACCTGCATTGGGTTCCTACGGAAGTATGGGCTGGAAGATGAGGTGAAATTAAACCTTGAACAGGGGCACGCGATCCTGGCCGGACACTCGTTTGAGCATGAAATCGCGGTGGCTGCGGCGGAGGGCATGTTGGGGTCGATCGATATGAACCGCAACGACTACCAGTCGGGCTGGGACACAGACCAATTCCCCAACAATGTGCCCGAAGTGGCGCTGGCCTATTACCACATCCTCAAGGCCGGTGGGTTCACCTCAGGCGGCACCAACTTTGATGCCAAGCTGCGCCGCCAGTCCCTGGACGCGAACGATCTAATTGCGGCCCATGCCGGTGCGATGGACATCTGCGCGCGTGGGCTCAAGGCAGCAGCGGCGATGATCGAAGATGGCGGTCTCGAAGCGGCACTCGACGCGCGCTACAGCGGGTGGCAGTCTGCAGATGCGCAAGCGATGCTTTCCACCGACCTGGCCAGCATCAGCGACCGGGTCCTGGCCGAAGGCATCAACCCGGAGCCTGTGTCGGGGCGCCAAGAGATCCTTGAAAACTACGTGAACCGCTTCGTGTAAGGTGCGGCACCGCCCGCACCCTTGCTTGAGGTCATGAATTTTCTTTAAGGAGCCGCTGTTTCTGGCGGCTCCAATCACGTTTGGCCGAGGTTTCGCGCTTGTCGTGCAGCTTCTTGCCCTTCGCGATCCCAATCTTCAGCTTCACGATGCCGCGATGGTTGAAGTACATGACCAAGGGCACCAGGGTCATGCCCTTGCGCTGCGTCGCAGCCCACAGGTTGCTCAATTCCTTCTTCGACACCAGAAGCTTACGCTTGCGTCGCTCTTCATGCCCAAAGGTCTTGGCCTGCTCATAGCGCGCGATATAGCTGTTGGTCAGCCACAACTCGCCGTCGTCCACGCTCGCGTAACTTTCCGCGATATTGGCCGAATTCACGCGCAACGACTTCACCTCGGACCCGTGCAGCATGACGCCGCATTCCAGATCCTCTTCGATCGCATAATCGAAGCGGGCCCGCCGGTTTTCGGCGATCACTTTGTAGTTGGGATCGGTCTTAGGTTTGGCCATGGACGGCAAATAAGCGGTTGTCCGTGAGGGGGCAAGGCTTGTTGCAAGCCGCGATCCCTGCGACAACATCCACCAAATGAGGAGAGTGCGATGAGGCTGACGCGCAGAACCACACTACTCGGACTTGGCGGCCTGGCTCTGACGGGATGCGGTGCGACGGTCCCGACCGGCGGGGCTTCTACCGGCGGCACCACTTGGCGCGCTGCCACCAATCCCGGCTTCAGCCAGTGGGTGGCAAGCTTTCGGCCCCGCGCTCGGAGCGCAGGCATCAGCAACGCGACCCTGCAGCGCGCGCTCACTGGCGCGGGCTATCTGCCCGGCGTGATCGAGCGTGATCGCAGGCAAACCGAGTTCACACGCACCACCGAAGACTACCTTGCGATTGCCGCCTCTGACGAACGGGTCGCCACAGGGCGCGCCAAACTGCGTGCGCAGGGCGGGACGTTTTCCGCAATCGAAGCCCGTTATGGCGTCTCCGCAGAGATTGTCTGCGCGATCTGGGGCCTTGAAAGCCGCTTTGGCGCGCGACGCGGCGATGCGCCGGTGATCTCGGCCCTGGCGACGCTGGCCTATGACGGGCGGCGCGGCGCGTTCTTCGAACAGCAGCTTATCGCGGCCCTGAAAATCCTAGAACGGGGTGATGTCACGGTGGGCAATATGCGCGGCAGTTGGGCCGGCGCGATGGGGCACACACAGTTTATCCCCACGTCGTACCAGGCCTTTGCCGTCGATTTTGACGGCGACGGGCGCCGCGATATTTGGTCGAACGACCCGACGGACGCCTTGGCGTCGGCGGCCAATTACCTCAAGCGAAATGGCTGGACCACAGGCCGCCCCTGGGGCGCCGAGGTCATCCTGCCCGCCAGCTACTCTGGCCCCTTTGGCCGATCCGCTCGCCAATCTGCATCCGCACTTTCGGCCGCAGGCCTTCGCCGGGCCGACGGTCGCGCGATGTCATCTTTGGGGTCTGCCGGTATCTTGATCCCCGCAGGTCGCGGCGGCCCCGCTTTTGCAGTCACATCCAACTTCGGGGTCTTGCTGCGCTATAACAATGCGGAAAATTACGCGCTTGGCTTGGGCCACCTCAGCGACCGGATCACGGGCGGCGGGCCCCTTGTTGGACAGTTCGGGCCAGATCAATACGGCCTGACCTTGGCCGACCGCAAAACGCTGCAAGCGGGCCTGACGCGGGCTGGTTTTGACGCAGGCACACCCGACGGTGTGCTGGGCAACAAAACCGCCACCGCCCTGCGCGCCTATCAACGCGCCAATGGGCTGGCCGTCACTGGGACACCGACCCGTGATATCCTCGACGCGCTGCGCTAGGCGACGCCCACGAAACGCTCTGTTTCATGACTTCCCAACGCGTTGACGCTATTGTGCGTAACGACTCAGGGGCTCGTGCACGATGGCAGCAATCTTAAAACGGTTTCGGTACCTATGCATGGCATTGGCCGCGTTGCTGGCCTTGGCCGCCTGCGTTGAACCTATTGACCAAGGCTCTGCCGGGGGCACGCGCATTTTGGCGATGGGCGACTCGATGATGGCCTGGAACAGCGCTGGCGGAAACTCCGTTTCCCATGCGGTCGAACGGGTCTTGGGTGAAGACGTCATCGACCGTTCAGTGCCTGGCGCGCATATGATCTATGAATTGCCAATTTCGGGGGCGCTTGGCCTGCGGATTTCCAAGCAATATGTGCCAGGCGATTGGGATTGGGTCATTTTAAACGGTGGCGGTAACGACTTATGGCTTGGATGCGGCTGCAACGCATGCGACCGCCGCATGGCCCGGATGATTTCCCAAGATGGCTCTATTGGTGAGATCCCGCGCCTTGTCGCCCAGTTGCGTGCCGATGGTGCTAAGGTCGTCTATCTGGGCTACTTGCGCACACCTGGCCGGGACAGCCCGATTGAGGCCTGCGCACCGGTGGGCGACGAGCTTGAAGATCGCTTGGCACAGATGGCTGCGTCGGATCAGGGCGTCTACTTCATATCCAACAAGGACGTCGTGCCCGATGGTGACTTGTCTTTTCATGCCGCGGATCGGATTCATCCGTCTGCAAAGGGCAGCGCGGCTTTGGGTGCACGCGTAGCGCGATTGATCCGACGCAATGGCGGCTAAGTCGCGTCCAAGCAATCACCCTCATTGGACCTAAAATCCACAGCAAGTGATTAAAATTGCGTGGAATTTCTGTTTCTCCATCAACGCTCCGGCAAGCGGTATGCGGTAGCGACACACGTGAGTGTACACCTCAGCTGTCATAAAGATCGTGCCGTATGAACGACATTAGGAGCCTAATCGCCCAAATCCCGGAGCTTACGCTTGACGGGGCGGTTGTGACATACGCGGAACCAAACGCCGATGATCAATACGAAATCCTATGGTGCAATGATGCCATTTTGCGCGACACGGGGTTCTCTCGAGAGGAGCTTGTCGGGGCCTCGCCGGCGATCTTTCGCGGCCCTCTAACGGACCCCGACTCGCGCACATACATCTACAAGGAACTCGAAAAAAAGAAGCCGTTCCGAACAACACTTCGCTACCATCGCAAAGACGGTTCGGACTTTTGGTGTGAACTTAGTCTTACACCCATCCGCGACGAATTCGGCGTTCATACGCACTGGGCGTTCTTCATGCGCAATGTGAGCGAGGTTATGGAACTTGCCTCACGCCTTGATTCCGCGGAACGCGCGGCAGAACTTGCGCAAGAAAGACTATGGCACGCGATTGAGGCGTTGCCAGAAGGCTTTGTGATTTTCGATCGCGACGACCGGATGGTGCTTTGTAACAGTCGGTTTCGCGAGGCCTATTCGAAAACGGGCGAAGTCATTGCGCCGGGATCTCGGTTTGAAGATATGCTCCGCGACGGATTGGCGAATGGTCAGTATCCTGACGCATTTGGCCGCGAAGAAGAGTGGCTGAAAGACCGGTTGGAGCGTCACAGAAACCCGCAAGGCCCCATTGTCCAGAAGCTGCCAGGCAATCGATTTGTACAAATCAACGAAGTGCGTACGCCGGTCGGCGACTTGGTCGGTTTTCGAAATGACATCACGGAACTCAAACAGCAAGAACAAGCCTTGAAAGCGCAAGCGGAAACGCTGCGCTCCACATTGGAGCAAATCGACAAACTATCCCGAACCGACACGCTAACATCACTCGGGAACCGGCGCGGTTTGGATTTTCGGCTGAGCCAGTTAGACAAGGAACTCGACCCCGACCACGAGGTCGCATTTCTGCATATCGACCTCGACAGGTTCAAGGCCATCAACGATGTGTTTGGACATGCGGCCGGTGACTTTGTACTCGAATACGTTGCGCGCATCTTGCGACAGTCGGTCCGGTCAGATGACTACGTGGCGCGGGTGGGCGGCGATGAGTTTTCGATTGTTCTGAGTGATACGCCCAATACGGACATCCGCGTGGCCACTGCAAACATCGCTGACCGGATCATCAATTGCTGTTCAGAACCTCTGCGGTGGAACGACAATCAGCTTATGTTCGGCGCCAGTATCGGCATCGCCTTCGGGCCGGTAAAAGACATTGAACAGCTCAAACAAAACTCCGACATCGCGCTTTATCAAGCGAAAGACGCCGGACAAAACAAATCCGCACTGTTCACGCCCGCGCTGCGCAAACAGGTCGAAACCCGCAAACGGCTGGCCGATCAGTTTCTGGCCGGATTTACGAATGGCGAGGTTGTCGCATTCTGCCAACCGCAGGTCTGCGCAAAAACTGGCGCGCCCGTCGGTGCCGAAGCCTTGGTTCGCTGGCAACACCCGCAACTGGGCGTCCTCACACCAGATGCCTTTTTGCCGGTGGTCGAAGATCTGGGCATGACGGCAGACCTTGACGAACTGGTCCTGAGCGACGCGTTGAGTATTGCGCATGCCTGTCGTCGTGCTGGAACGCCTCTGCCCAAAGTCTCGGTGAATGTCAGCTATCGGCGCGTTAAGGCCCTGACCGACCTGAGGCAATTGAAAGCCACGCGCCCGTGGCCAACTCATCTTGCGTTCGAACTGCTGGAAACCATCGATTTTGAAGGGTTCGACCCACATATGTCGTGGACTCTTGATGCGCTGCGCGAGATTGGCATCGGCATCGAGATTGACGACTTTGGCAGTGGCCGTGCCTCTTTGGTGACGCTTTTGCAGATCCAACCTGATCGGTTGAAAATCGACCGCAGTATCGTGGCAGGCGCTCTCTCCGACAGTGCAGGTGCGCAGTCTATGGTCCGCGCGATCGGGACAATGGCAAACGGACTTGGCATAGCGATGACTGCGGAAGGCATCGAAACGAAAGAGCAGTCCGACATGATGCGCGACTTGGGCTGCGACGTGCTTCAGGGGTTCTTTTATGGGCAGGCAATGCCGCGTTCAGAGTTTTTAGAATGGATGGCGGACCGTCAGACAAAGCCCACCCAACCTGCCAAAACGTAGCATCTTAGGCGCACACAGTTTTCGAGCGCTGCAGGTTCAACGCGAACAGTCCGTGGAGCACCGCACGCTCGGCGCCATTCGTGACATTCCTGAATACGCCTAGCCTGACCCAACGCGCTCTAGTCGCCGAGTTTGGCATGCACCTCATTCAAATCAATCTCACCAACAGGCATCTTGTTTGACGGGTCGTTGACGTCGTATTTGAAAAGCTCAAAGTCACGATGATACATCTCGTAGACCAAGTGCATCGACAGGTCGTCAAAATAGTCTTCGACAGGGTGCGCTCGTTTTGGACCATGTCCTTCAGATTCGTTGAACCGTGGAATGGTGTTCAAGTCAATCGACTGAGGCGTTTCGATATTGGACAAAACCTGGGACATGCCATCGTTAAACGTTTCGGTCCAAAAGATTTTGTCATAGCGCCCCCCGTTGACAACGAAGGTCGATACATGCCCGGCCATCGCAGACCAGTGAATGTCCGGCTCCATCGGGCGGCGCCATCGAATGGTATCGCGCGCAAACAACAAAAACCGCCGAAAACTATCAATCTGATCGAACTCTTCCGTGCCGTCCGGGCCTCCAACATCGATCCCATATTTTTGGATCAAGAGCGGCACAAGGTTACCACGGTAGCGCTTTCCGTTACGCTGGATGCCGCAAATCTTGTCAAAAAATGAACTCAGGATCCGCGTGTAGGGGTTACGGACACAGGTGAACGCAAAGGACTTGTGGGCTTTGACATTTTTCGTGATCGCATCTTGGCTGTTGTCGAGTGCCCATTTGTGCAGACCAGAGGTTGCGTCGTGAATGTCACCGTCAAAAAATTCCCCATGATCCGAGAAGTACATGATTTGACCAATACTGGAACACGCGCATTTGGGCACCACGCGGTACACCATGCTCTCGCTCTCAGTCATCCAGGTTCCAGGAAACCCCATGCGCCCCTCCCCGTCTGAATTTCGTTCTATCTCTCGGTGCCACCCCGCTTGTTTGCACCGAAAAAGTCAAAGAAATCCTATTTATTCAATCACTCTTCAGGTTTAGTAGACTAACTGACAGCTCACAAGCGCAATCGTTTCCCAGGTACTATGGCAAAAATCGCGTACATCTTGCTGTGTCACAAAGACCCGGATGCCATTATCAAGCAAGCCGAGCGGTTGACAACAGCAGGCGATTATATGTCGATTCACTTCGACGCCTCTGCACCGCGTGGTGCGTTTGAAAAGATCTACACGGCCCTCGAAGACAACCCCAATGTCACCTTTTCGCGGCAACGCGTCCGCTGTGGCTGGGGTGAGTGGAGCTTGGTCCAAGCTACATTGAATGCAATGGAAGCTGCGCTGGATGAGTTTCCGCGGGCGACCCATTTTTACATGCTATCCGGCGACTGCATGGCCATCAAAACCGCCGAGTACATGCACAGGTTTCTTGATGAGCATGACTACGACTTCATCGAAAGCCATGATTATTTTGACAGCGATTGGATCAAAACGGGCTGGAAGGAAGAGCGTCTGATTTACCGCCATTGGTTCAACGAACGCACGCAAAAAAGCTTGTTTTATGGTATGTTTCGCGCGCAGCGTGCGTTGGGCCTGACGCGCGGCATCCCGGATGATATTCGTGTGATGATTGGCAGCCAGTGGTGGTGTCTACGCCGACGCACAGCCGAATGGGTTCTTGATTTTTCAAAGAAACGGCGGGACGTCACTCGATTTTTCCGAACAACATGGATCCCTGACGAAACCTACTTCCAAACTGTCGTTCGCCATGTGGTCCCGCGTGAGGAAATCCAGTCCCGCACACTAACCTTCTTGATGTTTTCCGACTACGGTATGCCGGTGACATTTTACGACGACCATTATGATCTGTTGCTCGGTCAAGACTATCTTTTCGCGCGTAAAATCAGCGCAGGCGCGCAAGACCTAAAGCGCCGTCTTGGGCTTCTTTATGCGGCAAACGGGATCGAGTTTCAGATTTCGAAAGAGGGACGCAGCCTATTCAAGTTTCTCACGACTCGCGGCCGTGATGGGCGCAGATTTGCGCCGAGGTTTTGGGAGACGGAAGCCAGCCTGGGTCGCGACCGCGAGTTGATGATTGTGGTGTGCAAGAAATGGCATGTGGCCAAGCGCTTATTGGAACATATCCGCCAAATCAGCAACGTACCGACCGTGGAATACCTGTTTAACGAAGGGTCAACTCCGCTGCCCGATCTCGGCGGCATTCAGTCCAGCATGGAAAAACGCCACCGCCACCGCCGGGCTTTGATGCGCATGCTATTTGACTACTTTGAAACGGACCGAATGGTGATCTGTTTGGATCCCGCGAACCTGGACCTCATGCGTGATTTCGACTCAGATCGGTCGCGGACAAAGATCCTCGAAGTGCAGTGTAATTTCTCAGACGACTTCTTAATTGGTCACGCGAACCGCGTCGGGCTGGCGGGCGAGCATACAAATTCCGAAACGCTGGAACGGCTTTTGCCAACGATCCGTCAAGATATACAGTTTGAAACCGATCGCATTCGCGATGCAGGCTTTGAGAACCTGTATCATTTTCGCGAATACGCGACGCCCGAGGAAAATATCGGGCCGCTGGCCGAATTTCTCAGCATTGATTTGGCGCAAGCGCAGCAGTTGGCCGACGCAGGCGGCGTGTTCGCGGATTAATGCGCCCGGAGGCGACGCATCGACCTTAGTTTTGTGTGCAGATTGCCCCTGGCAGGGTGCCTTCAGGCGTACAGGTGTCAGACGTGGCCTTATGGCCAAACATCATGATCGACATTGTGATGACGATCGCGGCAACTGAGCGGGAGAGCATGTGGGTGGCTCCTCTTTCACGGAAAACTCATTATGAACACAACGTTAACACATTCCGTCGTGAACCGAAAAAATCTATGACAAATGGTCTTCGGTTAGGAACAATCCACTACGCAGAGCGCAAATCGTTTCAGCTTCGCCACGAATCCAGCCATTTTCTGGCCCGACCGCGCCGCGCGGCCATCCGATCACCCGCTTCTTCTAGGTTGTCTTGGATCTGCTCGAGCGTCGGATCGATGCGCTTTTGGCGGAACCGCCGCCACCGAACCCAAAGCCCATACCAGACCGCCGCGACCGAGGTCAGGATCAAAATGTTCACCCAAGGCCAAGGCTTTGGCGCGTCGGGTCCGGGATGCGGTTGAATGGAAATCGCATTTGGGAAGATCGAGAAATAGTTGATGCGCCAGCCGTAGTGCGTGATCAGCGCCCAACGCGGGGCGTCTGCAGTCGATTTGAGATCTGCCGCCTCGGTTTGCAGGTTCTGCGTGTCAAACTTGAAGTAAGGCGGCCAGCGCCATCCGGTGTCTTCGTTGCGATACACCATCGGGCGGCCATTGGCTTGCACCGTTTGTATAAAGAAGACGTCCCGGTTTGCCGTCGTTTCGGCATTGCCTGCATCCGCGCCCGCCCAGAAGATCGAGTTCTCGCCAAAATCGATGCGCCGGTTTTCTGTATCGGTCACCCGCACGATGTCTTTTTGCGGCAGCGTGTAATGGAAGAAGGTCGCAACCAGCATCCAAAACAGTAACGTAAACACCCAATTCAGAATCTTCATACCCTCGATCCTTTCTACTCAGGCATAGTTGGTCAGATAAATGATAAGACCGATCAACACCACCGGCACGACATAAACACCCAAGATTAGCTTGCGTCGGAATGAGGCGTTATAGGCGTCTAGCCCTGCCCGTACGAAGTCGTCTTGATCGCCTTGCCGGGTTTCCTCCCATTCTGCCACCAGCTTCGCCTTCCGCACCGAGCGGGAGTAAAGCGATAGGCACACATAGATGATACTGGCAAAGACCAGATACAAAATCACCAACCGCGCCA
>CAWUIP010000095.1:0-13872 GCA_963922415.1 uncultured Aliishimia sp.
GCACCGAGGCGATTTACTACGACCGCGACGACACGCTGACGATCTCGCTGCACCAAGATGGAAACTATCCGTTGGATACCGGCGATCTTACGGCGCGCGGCAGCGGGGCCGGCGATGGCGCCAACATCAACTTGCCGATGCACGCAGGCTCTGGTCACACGGCCTACTTGCATAGCCTAGAGCGGTTGGTGATCCCTGCCATCACGGCCTTCAAGCCCGACCTGATCGTGGTCGCCTGTGGCTTTGACGCGGCTGTGCCCGACCCGCTGTCGACGATGCTGGCCACCGCTGACACGTTCCGCGCGATGACCGCAGCCATCAAGGCGGTGGCCGAGACGATTTGCGGCGGGCGGCTGGTTCTGGTGCATGAGGGCGGCTATTCCGAGGTGTACGTGCCCTTTTGCGGCCACGCGACGCTGGAAGCGCTGTCCGGCTCTGCGGTCACTGCGCCCGATCCCCTTGCGCCAAACTTCGCCCGCCGCCAGCCTGCCGCGCCCTTTGACGCCTTCCTGCGGCAAGAAATTGACCGGATGTCTCAAGAACTTGGCTACTGACCCTTGACAGCCGCGCCGCAAATACCGATGTCGCGTAGGGATATGTGAAAGAGATTAACATGCCGGAAGCAAACCCCGCCGCGCTCGATTTTCTGCTAACCCGCCGGTCGCGCCCTGCCAAAACGCTGCGCCCGCCTGTGCCTGACCGCGCCACGCTGCGCACGATCCTAACGGCCGCCGCGCGGAGCCCAGATCACGGCAAGCTCGAGCCTTGGCGCTTCATCGTCCTGGAAAAGCCCGCGCTGGACCGGCTGGCCGAACTCGCTGCCCGCATCGGCTGGGACAAGGGCCTGGAGGCGGAAGATATTGCCAAAGGCCGCGCGCAGTTTGATCAAGGCACGCTGTGTGTGGCGGTGATCGAGATTCGCAAAGACGCGCCAAAGATCCCCGCGATAGAGATGACTTACTCGGCGGGCGCGGTCTGCGTCGCACTCGTGAATGCAGCGCTGGCAAGCGGATGGGGTGCGAATTGGCTGTCGGGCTGGGCCTCCCATGATCGCGGGTTTGTCACCGAAGGGTTGGGGCTTGCGGCAAACGAAAGCGTCGCGGGCCTGATTTACCTTGGGACCGAGACCGCAAAGCCGCCCGAACGCCCGCGCCCCGACATGGACGCCATAACCACATGGGTTGACCAGTGATCTTGACCTCGTTTTTCAGCGCCTTGGGCCAAATTGGCGACCCCCGGTTTCGGCGCGTTCTGTTCTTGGGCGTGGTGCTGACCCTGATCCTGCTGATCGGCGCCACGGCAGGATTTGTGTGGCTGGTGAACTGGCTGACCGGCGACAGCGTCTTTTTGCCCATCATCGGTGAGATCACCTGGCTCAACGACGTGTTCAGTTGGGGATCGGCTCTGTTGATGATCATCTTGTCGGTCTTCCTGATGATCCCCGTCGCCTCGGCGATCACGTCCATGTTTCTGGACGATGTGGCCCAAGCCGTCGAAGACCGGCACTACCCCCACTTGCCGCCCGTGCCGGCCGTCAGCTTTTGGGACGGCCTGCGCGACACGGTGAACTTTCTGGGCGTGCTCCTTTTGGCCAATATCGCCGCACTTGTCCTCTACCTCTTCCTGCCCTTCGCCTCGATCTTCATCTTTTGGGCGGTGAACGGCTTCTTGCTGGGCCGAGAGTACTTCACGCTGGCCGCCATGCGCCGCCTGGGGCGCGAAGGCGCCATTGCGCTGCGCAAAGAGCATGTCGCGACAATATGGATGGCGGGCACATTGATGGCGATCCCGCTCACTGTGCCGCTTCTAAACCTTGTGATCCCAATCATTGGCGCGGCCACCTTTACGCATCTGTTCCATGCGCTCAGCGGCAATCGCGCGACGGCCTAACCGCGCGCGCTTGGCGGTCCCATCCGGTGGAACCAATCCAGGTCTTCGACGGTTATCCAGCCGGAAAAGATAATGCCCGCAATGATGATCCACAGCACGACCGAAATCGCGGTCGTGATCCAGGCTTTGCGCTTGAGGTTGTGCACTTCGGGGCTGCCTGCATGCGTGCCAGGCACGATCTCCCCCCGGTCGCCCTGCGTTTCGACCCGAAACGGGATGACGATGAGGAAGGTCATGAACCAAATGACCGCAAACAGGACGAGGGCGGAGGTGATCCCCATGCGGCTATACCTGCTCTAACTCGGTCAGCGTGCCGTTCATGTCCTTGGGATGCAGGAACAAGACTGGCTTACCATGGGCGCCAATCTTCGGCTCTCCATCGCCCAAGACCCGCAGGCCGGACGCCTTGAGGTGATCGCGCGCGGCGATGATGTCTTCGACCTCGTAACAGACATGGTGGATGCCACCTGCGGGGTTCTTTTCCAGAAATCCCGTGATCGGAGAGCCGTCGCCCAGCGGATACAGCAATTCGATCTTCGTGTTGGGCAGTTCGATGAAGACAACTGTCACACCGTGGTCCGGTTCGTCCTGCGGCGCGCCCACCTTGGCACCCAGCGCCGAGCGGTATTGTTCGGCCGCGGCCTCAAGATCCGGCACTGCAATCGCCACATGGTTCAGTCTGCCGATCATATCGAAATGCTCCTTTGGGTCCGCCACTGCCCATATGGCATCGGCACCGGCCCGCGCAAGTCTGACGAAATGTCACGCGCGTTAACGCCACATTAGCCTTCGATTCTTAAAGTTTAGGACAAGTTATGTATGTGTGGTGAGGGCCATCATGGACGATCTCGATCCCTTTGCATTTCAGACCCGCCAGCCAACGGCGGCCCGCCCCCTATTGGGCCTAACGGTCTTGGTTGTTGAAGACAGCCGGTTTGCGTCAGAGGCATTGCGCCTTTTGTGTCTGCGATCCGGCGCGCGCATCCGGCGTGCGGATAGCTTGCGATCTGCAGCGCGCCATCTGCAGGTCTACAGGCCCAGCGTCGCAATCGTTGATCTTGGTCTGCGCGATGGAAGCGGCACTGACCTGATTACCGAACTGGCGCAGGCACAACCCAAAACCTCAGTTGTGATAGGCATGTCCGGCGACTTGGATGGCGAAGCGCAAGCAGTAGCTGCCGGAGCCGATGGCTTTATTGCAAAGCCAGTGTCATCCTTGGCAGAGTTCCAGGCCTTGATCCTGTCACACTTGCCCGAAGACCGGCGGCCCGCTGGCCCACGCCTGCTGCAAAACGAAGAAATCATCCCCGATCCCATCGCCTATCAAGACGATCTGGCGCATATCGCGGATATCATCGGAACCGCCGAAGATGGCGCCACAATGGACTATGCGGCACAGTTTTTGCGCGGCATCGCCCGCAGCGCGCAAGACCAAGAAATGCTCGCTTCTGCCAATGCGTTTGCGGACCTGCGTCGCGATGGCGCGCCCACGTCTTCCGCCGGTGCCGAACTGGCTGCACTGGTTCAAAGCCGGTTAGAGCAAAAGATCGCTATGTGAGTGAGGGGTCCTCGGCGACGCGCACGCCTGCCGTCAACTGGCTTAGGCTTTGCCGCTGACGCCCGCCCGGCTCGAAGTTGTCGGGCGCCAAATACGTGTCAAAAGCTGTCCGAAGTGCAGGCCACTCTGCGTCAATCGCGGCGAACCAAGCCGTGTCACGGTTTCGGCCTTTGATCACGGCGGCCTGGCGAAACACACCTTCATAGCTGAGGCCTAGTCTTTGCGCCGCGCGGCGAGATCTTTTATTCGCCGCATCGCATTTCCATTCATAGCGCCGATATCCGGCCTCAAATGCCCAGCCCATCATCAGCGCCATCGCGTCGGTCGCGGCACGCGTGCCCTGAAGCGCCGGTGAAAAGTTTATGTGGCCCACCTCAATAGACCCCGCCATTGGCGAAATCCGCAAGTAGCTTGCAACCCCTTCAAACGCGCCGCTGTCGATGTTGAAGATCGCATAGAACCTGGGATCGTCCTGGCTTGCGGCATTGCGAACCCAGGCCGTATATGCGTCCAGGTGGTCAAACGGACCGTAGGGAAGATAGTTCCAGACCGCGTCACTGCCACCATATGCGGCATAGAGCAACTCCGCGTGGCGCTCTGCATCCAATCGCTCCAAATACGCAAATGTTCCGGACAGCGTTTCAAAGGCAGGAGGCTTCGGCGGTGTCCAATTGGCGACGGGACGTCCAAAATCTTGTTCCTTAAGCATGATTGTTCCGGCCTCCCGACGATTTGCCTTAGTTTGGTCATGTCCGACCCTCAGTGTCGACCAACTGGTGTTGCACCTAGAACGAGTGTAATGCTTAGGGATATGTTATGAAATCTGCGCTTCAAAGATTTGCAAAAGACGACAGCGGCGCCATTACGGTGGACTGGGTCGTTCTAACGGCCGCCGTTGTTGCCTTGGGCGTTGCTGCCGCAGCGGCGATGTCAACCGGCACAACAGAACTCAGCGAGAATATTTGGACCTATATGGACAGCTTAGACCTGTTCAATTGAGTTTAATCCTGTGGGATCACCCGCAGGCTGAGTTCCATAAGTTGATCCGGTGCCGGTTCAGACGGAGCCGCCATCATCAAGTCTTCAGCCCGTTGGTTCATCGGGAACAAGATGACCTCGCGAATGTTGACCTCATCGGCCAGCAGCATAACGATCCGGTCGATGCCCGCCGCGCAACCGCCATGGGGTGGTGCGCCGTACTGGAATGCGTTGACCATGCCGCCAAAGCGCTTGCGCACCTCGGCTTCATCATATCCCGCAATTTCAAAAGCCTTGAACATAATTTCGGGGCGGTGGTTCCGGATCGCTCCCGAAACCAACTCATACCCATTGCACGCCAAATCGTACTGGTAGCCTTTGACCTCCAGCGGATCCCCTTCAAGCGCCGCCATCCCGCCTTGCGGCATTGAGAACGGGTTATGCTCAAAGTCGATCTTGCCGGTTTCTTCGTCCGCCTCATAGATCGGGAAATCAACGATCCAGGCAAAGGCAAAGCGGTCTTTCTCCGTCAGGTTTAGCTCGTCCCCGATCACAGTGCGTGCTTTGCCCGCGACCGTTTCAAAGGCCTTCGGTTTGCCACCCAAGAAAAACGCCGCATCACCGACACCCAAGCCAAGCTGCTGGCGGATCGCTTCGGTGCGCTCGGGGCCGATGTTTTTCGCGAGCGGTCCTGCCGCCTCCATCCCATCACCCTGATCACGCCAGAAGATGTACCCCATCCCCGGCAACCCCTCTTTCTGAGCGAAGGCGTTCATGCGGTCGCAAAACTTGCGCGACCCGCCACCGGGCGCGGGAATGGCCCGAATTTCGGTGCCCTGCTGTTCGAGGATCTTGGCAAAGATCGCAAAGCCCGAACCTGCAAAATGCTCTGACACAACCTGCATCTTGATCGGGTTGCGCAGGTCAGGCTTGTCGGTTCCGTACCAAAGGGCTGCATCTTTGTACGAAATCTGCGGCCAGTCCTGGTCGACCTTGCGCCCGCCGCCGAACTCTTCGAAGACGCCCGCAAGGACCGGTTGGATCGTATCGAACACGTCCTGCTGGGTGACAAAGGACATCTCCAGATCAAGTTGGTAGAAGTCCGTGGGCGAGCGGTCTGCGCGTGGGTCTTCGTCGCGGAAGCAGGGCGCGATTTGGAAGTATTTGTCGAAACCCGACACCATCAAAAGCTGTTTGAACTGTTGCGGCGCTTGCGGCAGCGCATAGAACTTGCCCGGATGCAGGCGCGAAGGCACCAAGAAGTCGCGCGCGCCTTCGGGGCTCGAGGCGGTGATGATCGGCGTCTGGAACTCACGAAAGTTCTGGTCCCACATGCGCCGCCGGATGGATGACACGACATCCGAGCGCAGGGTCATATTGGCCTGCATCTTTTCGCGGCGCAGGTCGAGATAGCGATAGCGCAGGCGTGTTTCCTCGGGGTATTCTTGATCGCCAAAGACCATCAACGGGAGTTCGCCCGCGTCGCCCAAAACTTCCAGGTCGCGGACAAAGACTTCGATCTCGCCCGTTGGAATTTTCGAGTTCACCAGGTCAGGGTCGCGCGCTTTGACATTGCCGTCGATGCGGATGCACCATTCGCTGCGGACTTTCTCGACCTCCGAAAACACAGGGCTGTCGGGGTCACACAAAACCTGTGTCATGCCGTAATGGTCGCGCAGGTCGATAAACAAGACGCCGCCATGATCGCGCACCCGGTGCACCCAACCAGACAAACGGACCGTATCGCCCACATGGGCGGCCGTCAGATCGGCGCAAGTATGGCTGCGATATGCATGCATGATCAGGTCCTTTAACCGTGAGGCGTGTCCGCGCCGATACATCGTCCTTGGCCCAGGAAGTCAAGTGTTGCCAGTGTGATTGATTATCGAACCTGGATCAGGGCCTAACTTCGCGTGGGGCTGCGAATGCCAAAGCCCCATATACCTGCGAGAACGACCAAGGCGCACAGCGCGAATTTAGACATAAGTTCCATTGTGCCTTCGATCAGAAGTGCATGGACGACGCTGCCCGAAACGATCACAGCCGCAAGAACGCCATGGCCCTGCCGCCACCGTCGCGGACTAAGACGCAACGGGCGGCGCATGGCAGCAGAGCACGCCATCAAAACATTTGCCCACATTGCAGCCGCCCCCCAGACCGCGAAGGGTGTCGGAGACCTGAAGAGGAGCACATCGATCACATCCGGCGGGGACGTCAGCCACAAACCACCGACATGTGCGAAAATCGCCAAAAGGATAAGCGTGCCAACCCAGTGATGGACCCGTCGCCCATGTCGTCCAGCCAGGCCCGGCAGCGCACCCTTCACCAAAAGCGGCTGAACCAGAAGAAGTGCCAAGGCAATAATTCCGGCAACACCCGCAAAGATGTAGATGGGATCGCGCCATTGCAAAAGCGGGCTTTGCAGTGCGGCGAAGAGGGGGCCGATGATCACAAGAAGTAGCAAGACCCAGATCACAACAGAACGGGCCTTGCTCGGCACTGGACTAGACCGGCGCCAGCACGAAATGTGCCTCAAGCTGCGTATCAGAGCTTCGTTTCATGACCGGACGGAGGAAGACAGTCTGAAACTCTCCGCTATCATAAGCCAGATGACCGTGAGCCTGGCCGAACGCTGGTACGATCTGGGGCATGTCCATACGGAAGATCCCATTTTCATCTGTTAGGGTTGCGCCGTGGCTATGCCAGTCCCGCTCATGCCCTTCCGTCGTATGCGCCCAGATTTGAATGCGTTGACCAGGCAAAGGCGCGCCATCGCCCGCGCGTCGCACAGTCCCCGACATCATAAAGCCACCACCACCGATCCGTTCTACAATTGGTGCGCCCTTGCGGTAGTTGTTTGCACCGCCGCGCATGGTCCGCGTTGGTTGCACCCCTTGGGCGTGGGCAGGCACAGCAAGAGGTGCTTGCGCAAAGGTCGCCGCGCCTGCGGCCAGCAAAGTTCGCCGGGACAGCATCAATTTCGTCATAGAAAACTCCTGTCGCTTCGTTTGGTACAAGGGCCACCTCGCGGTGTTCACTGTGAAATTAAGTCATCCGCCTGGAAAGCCCAAGGATATCGCGTCAAAACACCGAGACTTATGCCCAACTTTTACGTGAGCGCGGGGCCCTTGATCATAGAGTTGCTACACCGCGCAAGAACGTGGCGTCGTGTGCGCCAAAACGCAAAAAGTATGGTCCAAAGGTTTCGACGTAACCAGGCCGAGCTTTGCGCGTACTGCCGTTTTTCCGACATCGTGGATACTGCCCTGTCACGCGTATCTTCGGCAACTCAGAACCAATAGACCTAAAGGGGCGGTGACCTTTTGCCGACAGGCCGAGCCGCTAAACTGCATTTGGTGGATTAGATTTGGTGGATTAGATGAAGTCGAGCCGCCAATCACTCCTGAACCCCCGCAAAGGCCAGTGCACGCTCGAGCTTTTTGTCGAGTTCCGTTTGCTCGCGCCGCGTGGTCGCGTGTTCGGCTTCCGCTCGACGTTGCGCGAGAAGTACCAGCAGGCGCCCACGGTAGGGAAACCAAATACGTGCGGCCAGCTTTGCGAGACGTGGCGCATAACGCGTAAACAGTTCGTCTTCGTAACAAACGATGGCTTCGGTGGTCCCAGGCTGTCCCTGGCGGCCTGACCGGCCGTAAAGCTGCCGGTCCACGCGTGAGCTTTCATGAAACTCAGTCAGAATGACGTGCAAACCTCCGGCGGCTTTGGCTGCATCCGACAAGGCGATATCGGTTCCACGGCCCGCGATGTTGGTGGCAACGGTGATCCGGCCTTCCTGCCCCCCTTGCGCCACGACCGCCGCTTCATCCGCGTTCTGCTTTGCGTTCAAGACCGCGAAGTCCAATCCACGGTCTTGCAAAACCTTGGCGGCCTCTTCAGAGGCCTCAACAGACCGTGTCCCAACCAAAACAGGTTGCCCACGGGCGTGACGCGCCGCAACAGCTTCAGCGACGGCGGCCCAGCGCGCATCAGAGGTGCGCAGAAACCGCGTTGAAACATGCTTGCGCTGGCGGCGCCTGTGGGTTGGGATCTGCACCGTGTGCAGCCCGTAAGTTTCCAAGAACTCACCAGACAGTTCAACACAGGTGCCCGACATGCCCGCCAACCGCAGATAGCGCCGAAAGAACCGCTGATAAGTGATCCGCGCCATCGTCTCTTTGCGGCCCGTGATGGGAACCCCTTCTTTGACCTCGATCATTTGATGCAGCCCGCCCTGCCAACTGCGATCTGGCATTGTGCGCCCGGTGAACTCATCGACGATCATCACCTCGTCGTCCTCGATGATGTACTCTTTGCCCAGGTGGAATTGGTGAAGAGCCGAGAGGGCCTGTTGGATCATCTCCTCGCGCGCCTTTTTGATCTTCCAAAGGCCGGTGAGATGTTCCGCCGCTTGCGTGATCTTAGCCTTACCCAAAGTCGTGATCGTGATCGAGCGGCGCATTTTGTCATGCTCAAAATCGGGGCCAGCTTCCAAAGCGCGGGCGATACTGAGGGCGTTGTGGTACATCGCCTCAAACTCTGGATCGTCTGCAGTCGAAGACAGGATCAACGGCGTTCGCGCTTCATCGATAAAGACGCTGTCGGCCTCATCCACAATCGCAAAGCCAAGCCCGCGCAGCATCAGCGGCATGTGCTGGGTGCCAAAGACAAACTCTTGCGCGATCCGTCGCCCCTTTGACCGCCCCTGCTGCGTTGCGACACGGTCCCGTAGATAGTCGAATGTGACATTGTTGTTCGAAATGAAGGTCACATCGCATTGATGGGCGTACATCCGGTCGGACGTTTCCATCTCACTGTCGATGACGCCGACCGAGAGGCCAAAGAACTCGAACACCGGCTTCAACTCTTCAGCGTCACGCGCGGCCAGGTAGTCGTTCACGGTAATCACATGCACCGGGTCGCCAGAGAGCGCCGCGACGACGGCAGCTGGCAGGCCGGTGAGCGTCTTCCCCTCGCCCGTCGCCATTTCCACCATTTTACCCTGATAGAGCGACAAAGCCCCCATCAACTGAACCGGGTAATGTGTTTTGCCCAACACGCGGGTCGACGCCTCGCGCACGATGGCGAAGGCGTGGAGGAGCGGCCGTACCGCGTTCCGATTGGCCAAGAGTTCGGGGCGCGTTGCAAAGGCTGCTTGACGCAGTTGATCGTCCGTCACGTCCTTGTAGACCGGTGCCAATTTTTCGATACGTCGGGCCAAGCGGCGCAAACGATACCGCTGAAATGGCAGTCTTGCCGTAAGATAGCCCAGCCGACGTTCCAGCCATCTGTCGACGACATTGCTGATCGGGTCGGCAAGTTCCGCATAGGGCGACACCCCAAGCCGGGGCCGCCCGAACCCCAGAAATCCAACTGCCTCAGGCACCGAACCGCCTTAGGAACAACTGACGCGCGCGCCGAAAGCCTTGCAGCGCCGCAGGTTCGAACCCGTGGTCGAACCGCACGATGACCCGCGTGCCGTATTGGGCCATTTCGGCCAGTTGCGGTGGTGCCGCAAGGTCGAGCAGGAAGAACCGTTCTAGCGACCGGACGCCGTTTTCGTCCGCCGGGTCTATCTGAAAGCGCCCTCCGGCGCTTGTCGACAAGGCGGGGCTTGGCAGTTCGTCTGTGGCTGACGGCACTTGCCGCAACACTTCAGTGTCGTAGCGTGTCTCAAGATGACCTGCGAGTTTGACCTCTACACCGCGCAGACGGTCGCGTATCAGCGCCTCGTCCCACTGATCAAAGGCCACACGGATGGCTTCGGGTTTAGGCGGCAACACGAACCCCAACACATCCCCTTGGTTCAGGAACCGGCCTGGCAGGTCTTCGATCTTGCGCGCGGGCTCAAAGCGTCCCGAAAGTGGCGCGCGAATAGACATGTCGCTTTGCCTGTCCAGCTCGCGCGCAAGTTCCGCTTGCGCTTGGGCCAAGGCAACGCGCACCTCGTCAGCCTCGGTCAGCGACGTGGCTTCGGCGGACAGCAACCGGCGGCGCTGTTCTTCGACCTGCCATTGCGACAGCTCGACACGCGCATCAAGGCTCGGATCTTCGATCGTCGCAAGCACTGTCCCTGCCGCGACCGGTACGCCCCGTTCCAGGGCAACGTGGCTGACAAAGCCGGGTGCGCGCGCGCGTACGTAGGCTTCATCCGGCAACCAAATGACGCCTTCACTGTCGGTGCGCAGCGGCAAGGGAATGAAGGCAATCGCGGCAATGATTGCGCCGATGGTCCCGAAGGTGATCCAGTTCGCCCGCTTTCTGACCTTACGAAGCTGCGGTGAGGTCAGCACATGCCGCAGGTGTTTCACCGCAGGTTTGATGACTGACGAAAAGACCGACCAACAGGCGATCAACACACCAAAAAGGAAGAACCGCGTCGCCACAAACATCGCAATCCCGATCATGATGATCATGCGATAGACAAAGGCCGCTGGCGCATAGAGGATGAACCAAACCCGTTCTCCCGGCGTGGCGTTGAAGTCCTTTAACTGTTTGGCGTTAAACAAATACCTTTGGATGATGTGACCCCAATAGTTATTGGCCCGCGTGCCAAAATTCGGGATCTCGATCAAGTCAGAGAGCACGTAGTAGCCATCGAACTTCAACAGGGGGTTGCCGTTCACCAGGATCGTCGATAGCCCGCCCACCATGATCACATTATAGGCGACAGCGCGCGTCATCCCCGGCTCAGCATCGATCCAAACGAAGACGGCCAACGCGGCGACGAAGGTTTCGACCAAGATGCCGCCTGCGCTGACAAAGGCCCGGTGCCATTTGTTGCGGAAGGCCGCCGCGGCAGAGGCATCGACGTAAGGCACAGGGAAGAAGACGAGGAACATGATCCCCATCTCGCGCACCTCACCGCCGCGCACTTTGATCAGATAGCCATGCGCTAACTCGTGAAGCGCCTTCAGCAGAGGATAAGAGATCAGCGTGATCAACAGGTTCTGTGTAGAGAGGAGCTGACCGGAAAGGTCTTGCGTCAGACCCTCCCAATTCATCAGCGCCGCCGTCCCGCCCGCCGCAACGACAATCGCCCAAAGCAAAAGCCCCCAGCCCGAGATCAGCCACCGCACGACTGGCAGTGTCCGGGTCAAAAACGCGTCCGGATCCCACAGCGGAATGCGAAAGCTCATGGGGTTCATGACGTTCTGCTTGATCAGCTGCCGCGCCATCTTGTTGTGCCGTTCCAACAGGTCCGCCACGTCGGGGCTGGAGTGGTACAGGATCAGATCGTTTTGGTGCAGCGTCGACAAAAGCTGGATGACGTCGTCTTGGCTGGGCGCATCTTCGTCATACGTGTCGGCAAGGTTGTTCCAGATATCGTCAATCGTGCGTTTGCCGTCGAACTGGCCAATGACCATATAGGCGCCCGGCGTGAAGCGGTGAACACGACCCGTCGCGTGATCGTGCAAGACGTACCACGGCTGCCCGCGATAACGGTGGCGGTGCACTGTGACCTGGGACTGAAGACGCGGCGCTAGATTTGCGACCCGGTACCAGATCGTGGAGAGATACGCCTCGGCCATCTAAGGCTGCCAGGTCCAATAGGTATGGCGCAACCAATCCACCAGCCGGCGCGTCCAGATCCATGCATATTTGCGCTCATCAATGATAACCTTCGCGCGGCCTTCCATCCCCGGACGAATGTCGCCAGGCACGGCGCCCGTAAGGTCCGCCTCCACCCGGAACGCGTTATACCCTTCGCGGGGCTCCGCCACGGGTGTCACCCGCGTGACGGTCATCGGGATGGGGTCGGATGGGCGGCCCGACAGCGCCAGCGTCGCCTCTTGCCCGACGGTCACGTAACGCAGATCACGCTCATCCACATAAACCTCGGCCCGATACGTGTCGTCGGGCACAATCTCAAACAGCACTTCGCCCGCCTGCACCGGCGCGCCGAGCCGCTGCGACAGGTCCCCCTGCACGATCAGCCCCGACACAGGCGCGCGGATGATCGTGCGGTCCAGCTGCGTTTGGGACAGGTTCGCCTGCGCGCGGGCTTGCTCAATCTGCGCTTCAAGTGCGGCCACTTGCGCGCGCTCGTAATTGGCCAAAGCATTGCGTGACTGGACTGTGAGACGGTCAATCTCCGACCGTGTACGCAACAGCTCCAACCTGAGGTCGGCATCATCAAGCCGCGCGATCTCTTGCCCTGCTTCAACCCGCTCGCCTGCGCGAAATGGGGCCTCGGCCACAAAGCCCGCAAAAGGAACCGTGACGGCACGCTGTACATCACCGCGCAAAACCGCATCAGCTTGCACGCGGAACGTTCCTGTGGCGAGTGTCGCAGCAGTGATGAAGGCCGCAATCGCAAGGGCAAGCAGCTTCCAACTCAATCGACGCGGACCCAATACCACGCCAAGCGCGTGAATGACGGTGTCAACAATCCGGCCTGCCACCCAGCGGTGATTGCGCCGTTTCGTTTCAAGGACCGGACCCAAAAGGCCCGCAACGGCCTCCAATTCGAACCGCTGTTCGTCTGTAAAGGCAGGCTCCGCCTGGCGCCGTTCGACCGTCAGAACGCCAACAGGACCGTGTTCGTCTGCCAGTGGCACGGACAGCACTTGGCTGATCCGGCCACCGCCCTTGATCAAATCCTCATGCGCCACCGAAATGGCCCGAGCCGTGGACGGCAGCGGGGGCGATGCGGTGGGCACGTTCTGGTCAAACGCCTCCTCCATCGCCGTTTCGAGAAGTTCTGCCGCCGAGGAGCGCTTCTTGAACCAAGCCGCGTGCGACATCGCCATCAGCTTGATGCGCGGCGATGTGTGCCGCTTCACGATCATGCCTATGGCGACGTGATCATGCCCCAGCTTGGCGTGGATCTCGTTCACAACGGCCATGGCGCAGGCCGCAGGCTTTGGGTGCTCGCCGGTCAGCGCGAGGATATCGATCGCGATCCCAGAGCGGCGCAGCTTGGAGGTTTCTGTTCCCGCCGTCTCTTCCCAGCCTTTTGAGGCGAGCCAACCCGCCGCCCAGTGCAACTCGCGCAGGGCCTCTTTCTGGGTGTCCTTCGACTGACCTGCCAGTTCCAAAATCGCGACGCCGCGCACGATGCCGGGGGACAGCGCGATTGGGTAGGCGACAAGCGTGTGCCCGCCGTCGGTGGGCCGCGCCACGGGCTTACCAGAGGTTACCGCCGCCTCTGACACGTCCTTGAGATGGCTGAGATCGCGGCGCGGGTCCGGCACAACCGCCACCGGTACAAAGGCCTGCGCCGCAGGGTCGGCCTGTAACAAAACGCCCATACGGGCGGTATCGATCTTAGAGACCATCACCGCCAACCAACCGATTTGGAAGGCGGTTTCGTTTTTGGCGTTTAGGAAGGCCGACCAGACAGAGCCATCGAGTTGCACAACACCGCTGTCGCCTGCTGCCGTGGCAGATGTCTTTTCGGTGGATCCGTCTGACGTGCGACCAGAAATACTCATGGCAATCTGGCCGCC
>CAWUIP010000096.1:0-13754 GCA_963922415.1 uncultured Aliishimia sp.
CCCTAGTGCGGGTTTTCGGGCTGGTGCGCGCGTGGTCCGCGTGGGAAATACTTCAACAAAACAGACCTTGAGACGCAGCTTTTCAATGTCGGTTTTGTCCGCATCTCGCCAGTTCATGCCGGTAGAAGCGAACGGCAGGTGTACGAAAACGGCCCCTGCATTGAGAAAATCATCGTACCAGCCAAATGCAACGCGGATTGAGGCGAAAACCCCCGTCTTGTCGCTGTATCAGCGGGCGATCCCCTTACGGACGCGCTGTTCTGGCGCTCGCGTACTATTTCGCCCCCAGCCGTAAGCGACCCCTTAAAGGTAGACCTCAAACGGCTCCAGCCGCGTCCAGTCGAAGATGACGCCTGTGCCCGGCACGTCCGGCGCCACAGCGCGCCCGTCCGCGATCACAAGCGGGCGCGTCGTGTAACGGTCGATCGGGAAAGAGTGCACTTCCAGCCACCCTTCGCTGCCCAGTCCTGACAAAAGCGACACATGCAACTCCTGCATCCCGTGCGAGCACACGGGCACGCCGTGCTGGTTCGCCAGGTCCGCAACCTGCAAAAACCCTGTGATCCCGCCGCAGTTCGACGCGTCAGGCTGGATGAAGCTGAGCCCGCCCTGCTCTAACGCCATTTCAAACTCGTGGATCGTATGCAGGTTTTCACCCTGAGATACAGGAACGCCGCTGGCCTCCCCCACCACTTTATAGCCCGGGTAGTCGTCCGGGATGATCGGTTCTTCAAACCACAAAAGGTCCTGATCCTTCACCGCCTGCGAAAGCGAAATCGCGGCGTCGCGGGTTAAGGAATAATTGGCGTCAATGGCAAAGCCAGCCTCTGGCCCGATCTGCGCCCGCACCGCGCGGATGCGTTCGATATCTGTTGCTGCCTCTGGCTGACCCACCTTGATCTTCACGGCGCTTAGGCCTGCGTCGAGGTAGCCCTGCACGTGGTTCAGCAGCTTGGGCAGTGGAAAGGCCAGATCAATGCCGCCGCCATAGGCGTTGCAGCTTTGCGCCTTGCCGCCCACCATCGCAGCCAGGCTTTCGCCCCGCCCCTGCCCGCGCAGATCCCAAAGCGCGATATCGACGGCAGAGATCGCAAAGCTCAGAATGCCACCGCGCCCGACGTAATGCATGTGCCACTGCATCGCGTCATAAAGCGCTTCGACATCACCTGCGTCCTGGCCGATTAGAAACGGGGCGAGATCATGCGTGATCATCGCGGCCGTCGCGTGCCCGCCGCGCCCACCGTTATAGGTGTAGCCCGTGCCAGTGCGGCCATCTTCCAGCGTGACGGTCGCCGTGATGAGGTGAAAGTGACTGTGATCGCCATGCTTGGCGTCCACCAAAACCTCATCTAGCGGCACCGCAAAAAGCCGTGCGTCGACGCGTGCTATCTTGCTCATTGGCATTCTGGAACAGGCGTCTTCACGGTTCCATCCTCTTGAAATTGAAGTAGGTTATCGACGGCGAGCATCCCCATCGCGTGCCGCGTCTCTACCGTGGCAGAGCCCGCATGGGGCAGAAGAACGACATTGGGCATCGCCTTGAGCGCGTCGGGAATGCGCGGCTCGTCCGCGAAGACATCCAGCCCTGCCCAACCCAGCGTTCCGCCCGAAAGGGCGGCGACCAGGGCCACTTCATCCACAACCGAACCGCGCGCGACATTGATCAAGGTGCCTTGCGGGCCCAGTGCTGCCAGGACCTCGGCGCTGACCAAGCCCTGCGTGGCGGCCCCTCCCGGCGTGATGACGATCAGCGCGTCTGATCGCTGCGCCATCTCGACCAAGTCCGGCACGTGTTCAAACGGCACGTCCTTCGGTGTGCGGCTGTGATAGAGGACGGTTGGCGACCACGGCGCCAGTTTGCGGGCAATCTCTTGCCCGATGCGCCCCATCCCCAGAATGCCGATGGTTTGATGATCCACCGATCGCGTCAAGGGCGCGTTGCCTTGGCGTTCCCAATCGCCAGAGCGAGCCCAGGCCTCGTCCCGCAAAAGCTCCCGATAACAAGCCATAAGCAGCAGGATCGCGGTGGTTGCGACTTCGGCGTTCAACACGTCGGGCGTGTGCGTCGCCACAACGCCACGCGCCACGCAGGCGCCCGTGTCGATGTTGTCGTACCCAACGCCATAGCAAGAGACCATTTGCAGGTCCGGCAGCGCCGCCATGATCTCTGCCGACACGCCGATATGCCCGTCGGTGAGGGCCTGGCGAACCGGCTGTCCTGCCAGTTTGGCCGGATCACGCGTCTCGATCAGGGTAAACCGATCTGACAGACGCGCGCGCATGGCATCTGTCAGTCCGCAGAGGACCAGAAGCGGCTCAGGCATCCTGCCGCACGTTTTGGCGCTGACGGCCGAGGCCTTCGATCTCCAGTTCCATCACATCGCCGACCTTCAGGAAGACTGGATCGGGCTTCATGCCGAGGCCCACGCCGGGGGGTGTCCCGGTCGAGATCACGTCGCCGGGGTGCAGCGTGAAAAGGTGGCTGAGGTGTTCGATAATTTCGGCGACCGTAAAGATCATGGTCGCCGTGCTACCAGTTTGCATGCGCTTGCCGTTCACATCCAGCGACATGGCGAGGTTTTGCGGGTCAGCCACCTCGTCGCGGGTCACAAGCCAGGGGCCAGTCGGACCGAACGTGTCGCAGGATTTGCCCTTGGTCCACTGGCCTGTGAGGTTTGCCTGGAAGTGGCGTTCGGACACGTCATTAATCACGCAATAGCCCGCGACATGGTTGAGCGCGTCTTCCTTCGAGACGTACTTGGCCTCGGTCCCGATCACGACACCAAGCTCAACTTCCCAGTCAGTTTTCTCCGATCCCCGAGGCATCACGACGTCGTCATTTGGCCCAACCACGGCAGAGTTGGCTTTGAAGAAGAGGATTGGGTGTTCGGGGATGGCCGCGCCCGTTTCGGCGGCATGATCCGAATAGTTGAGGCCGATGCACAAGAACTTTCCGATGGCGCCGACACAGGGGCCAATGCGCGGGTCGCCGTCAACCGCGGGCAGGCTCGCGGGATCAATTGCGCGCAATTGGTCGAGCGCTGCATCGCCCAGTGTCGCGCCGGTGATGTCGTCAATGTGACCCGAGAGGTCCCGCAGGACGTCACCATCCATCAGGCCAGGTTTCTCTGCGCCGGGCGCGCCATAGCGTACGAGTTTCATGCGTGTCTCCTCCAAAGGCGGGTGCGGGCGGTGCCGCACCTTACGGGTTCTGAACTGGGACGTAAGGTGCGGCACCGTCCGCACCCCACTTTTGTTAATGGTTGTCGCGTGGCAGGCCTTTGCGCGCGATGTCTTGATAGCCCGCAGCGCCCTCCAAGGTCATGCCTTCATCAAACCGCCCAACGCGGGCGCGAAAGATGTCCTGCCAGGGCGTTTGGCTCTCTGGGTAGGGATAGCCCCCTGCCGCCTCCAGCGCGCGGGCGCGCTCCGCCAAGTCCTCGGTCGACACGAGCATGTCTGCGGTGCACTTTTCGAGATCGATCCGCACCCGGTCGCCGGTCTGCAACAGCGCCAGTCCACCCCCTGTCGCCGCCTCGGGCGAGGCATTCAGGATTGACGGCGAGCCAGATGTCCCCGACTGGCGCCCGTCGCCGATACAGGGCAGCGCCTGAATGCCTTCCTTCAAGAGGTAATCGGGCGCGCGCATATTCACGACTTCCGCCCCCCCCGGATAGCCAACCGGCCCGGCGCCGCGCATGAACAGCACGCAGGTCTCATCAATCCCCTCCGCCGGGTCGTCAATCCGGTGGTGGAAATCTTCGGGCCCATCAAAGACCACCGCGCGCCCCTCGAACGCGTTCGGATCGTCGGGATTCGACAAATAGCGGTCCCGAAACTCCTCCGAGATCACGCTGGTCTTCATGATCGCACTGTCAAAGAGGTTGCCCGTGAGGTTGATGAACCCCGCCGCGGCGACCAATGGATCGCTCACTGGGCGGATCACATCGGCATTGCCGGACCGCGCCGCGCCGCAATTCTCGGCCATTGTTTTGCCATTCGCGGTCATGGCGTCGGGATGCGGCAGCAGATCCGCCTCCAACAACTCGCCCACCACGGCAGGCACGCCGCCAGCCTGTTGGTAGTCTTCGCCCAAGTATTTGCCCGCAGGCTGCAGGTTCACAATCAGTGGCACCTGATGGCCCAACCGCTGCCAGTCGTTATTGTCAAGCGGCACGCCCAAATGGCGCGCGATGCCGTTGAGGTGGATCGGCGCATTGGTCGACCCGCCAATGGCGGAATTGATCACAATCGCATTCTCGAAAGCTTCGCGCGTCATGATGTCAGAGGGGCGCAGATCCTCCCACACCATGTCAACGATCCGCTGACCCGTCGCATAGGCCATCTGCCCCCGCTCGCGGTAAGGCGCGGGGATCGCGGCCGAACCTGGGAGTTGCATCCCCAGCGCTTCGGCGAGCGAGTTCATTGTGGTCGCCGTGCCCATCGTGTTGCAATAGCCCACCGACGGGGCCGAGGCCGCCGCAATCTCCATAAACCCGTCATTGTCGATCTCGCCGCGCGCCAACATCTCGCGCGCTTTCCAGATCACTGTGCCCGAGCCCGCGCGCTCCCCCTGCCACCAGCCGTTCAACATCGGCCCAACCGACAGCGCAATCGACGGAATGTTCACCGTCGCCGCCGCCATAAGAAGCGCAGGCGTGGTCTTGTCGCACCCGATCGTTAGGACCACACCGTCCAGCGGATAGCCATAAAGCGTCTCAACAAGGCTCAGATAGGCCAAGTTCCGATCCAGCATCGCCGTGGGCCGCTTGCCGGTCTCTTGGATCGGGTGCACCGGGACTTCGATACAAGTCCCGCCCGCCGCGATGATCCCGTCCCGAACCCGCTTCGCCAGTTCAATGTGGTGGCGGTTGCAAGGCGACAGGTCGCTCCCCGTCTGCGCAATCGCGATGATCGGCTTGCCCGATTGCAACTCTTCGCGCGTCAGCCCGTAGTTCAAATACCGCTCGAGATAGAGCGCGGTCATCTCCGGATTGTCCGGGTTGTTGAACCACTTTTGCGAGCGCAGCGCTGGCTTATCGGTCATTCCGTCGTCCCTTGTTTTACTTGCATCACAATTCGCTCCTGCGTGGCCCTAGCCCGACCACCCGCCGTCAATCACAAAGGGCTGCCCGGTTGTAAAGGCGCTCTCGTCGCTGGCCAGATACACAACAAGGGCGGCAATCTCCTCGGCCTTGGCGACCCGGCCCATAGGCTGGCGCGCGACAAAGGCTTCCAGGGCGGCTTCATAGGATCCCATCTCTTCGCCCAGCGCTTTCACGCGGTCGTGCCAGGATGGGCTTTCCACCGTGCCCGGGCAGATGCAGTTACAGCGAATACCCGATTTGATGTAGTCGACGGCAACGGATTTCGTCATCCCGATCACGGCGGCCTTCGTGGTGCCATAGACAAAGCGGTTGGGCGCACCGATCACAGAGGACGCCGCCGACGACATGTTGATGATCGATCCCCCGCCGCGTTCCAACATGCCCGGCAGCGCTGCGCGGATTGTGCGAAACATGGCGCGCACGTTCAAATCAAAGGCAAAATCCCAATCGGCATCGGTCGCGGTCAACACGTCGCCGTGATGCACAAAGCCCGCACAGTTGAACAGCACGTCCGGGGCCGCGTGCCCAACACCTTCGGCGACCGATGCATCATCGCGCACATTCAACTCAAACGTCTCCAGCGTTCCTTCTGCAAGGGACGAGACCTCTGCCAGCGCATCCGCATCCACATCTGTCGCGAAAACATGCGCCCCTTCAGCCGCCGCAGCCAGCGCTGAGGCGCGGCCAATGCCTTGACCCGCGGCGGTGATCAACACCCGTTTTCCTGCAAGACGTCCCATGCGCTTCTCCCTGATGATCTTGTTATCTGCGTTGACGCGGCCCGCGCGGCTCATATCCTAGAGGTCGGAGGAGCGCAGCATGACACACGTATTGATTATTGGCGGCGGCGGTATGGTGGGGCAAAAACTGGCCCAGCGCATTGCCGATCACGGGCTGAATCGCGAAACACCGCAGGTGACGCTCTATGACCTCGGATTTCCCGAGGTTGGCGCCCCTGCGCAGGCCCGTATCACAGGCAACCTCACGGATGACGGCGCGATGGCGAAACTCGCGGCGCAACGGTTCGACGTGATCTTCCATTTGGCGTCGATTGTCTCGGGCGAGGCCGAGACCGACTTTGAAAAAGGCTGGTACACCAATATGTTGCCGACCTGGGCACTCTTGGAAGCGCTGCGCGGCGAACACGACGCCTCGGGCGGGGCTTACGTGCCCAAGCTCATCTTCACCTCGTCCATCGCAGTCTTTGGTGGCCCTTACCCCGACAAGATCCATGACGAATTCCTGAACGCGCCACAAACCTCTTACGGGGCGCAGAAAGCCATCAACGAATTGATGGTCACCGACTTTGCGCGCAAAGGCTTCATCGACGGGATGTCGGTGCGGCTGCCCACCATTTGCGTCCGGCCGGGAAAGGCGAACCTTGCGGCGTCCAGTTTCTTTTCCGGCATCATCCGAGAGCCACTCAATGGGCAAGAGGCGATCTTGCCGGTGCCCGACACAGTGCGCCATTGGCATGCCTCGCCACGTTCGGCGGCGCGCTTTTTGACCCACGCGGCAGGCCTGGACACCGCCCGGCTTGAGGGGCGCCGCGCCCTCACGCTGCCGGGGTTCTCGTGCACCGTCGCGGAACAGATCGAGGCTTTGCGGCGCGTCGCCGGACAAAAGGCCGTGGATTTGATTCGACCCGAACCCAACGCGGCAATCCAAAAAATCGTGGGCGGCTGGCCGCGCGACTTTGATCCGGCACGCGCGCTTGCGCTGGGGTTCGAAGCCGAAAGCAGCTTTGACGAAATTATCGAGGTGTACCTGCAAGACGATTTGCCCTCAGCCCACCAGTGACACGCGGTCATTTCGCAGTTGCGGCAACAGGTGCCGCTGAAAATGCGCGTGGATGCGCGACTGCATCAGATCCGGATCGCCAGAAATTGCAGCGTCCACGATGTTTTTGTGCTCCACGATGTTGGCCGCCAGGTCTTTTAGCGCCTTGTCCGCCATCACATTGATCTGCCGGTAGCAGTGATAAACCTGTAGGTGCAGCGCAATCAGCATGTCCGACCCGCAGGCAGAGATAAGCGTTTGGTGGAACTCAAGCTCTGCGGCCATCCACAGCGCGGGAAGGTCACCTTCCATGCCCATCACCTGCATGCGGCTTTCGATATGGCCGAGCTTATGGTGGGCCGCCGCCAGCCGCGCCTCCCAATCCACGCTTTGGCGCGCCATGGACCGCACTGCGCCCTGGGTTTCCAACAGGATTCGGGTCTGGGTGATGTCATGCTGCCGCTCAACTGAATAGTCGGGCATGCGAAATCCGCGCTGCTCTTGAAACTCGACAAGACCGACCGCCGACAAGCGCAACAGTGCCTCGCGTATGGTGCTGGCCGCACAGCCGTAGCGCGTGCGCAGCACCTCTGCCCGCAGCTTGGTGCCATAGTCAAACTCACCCGACACCAAACGGAGGCGTAGGTCTTCGAATATGTCTATGTCTTGCGGCATAGCCCTCCCATGCGTCCGCCAAATCTTAACTATCGTGCATTCTTTAAAATCTCGAAATTTCAAAAAGTCCAACTTTTTTGTTGCTCAGCCGACTTTCTTTTGTCTTACTCACAGCCAGCGTGACAACAACTGCGGGCCCTCGGCCCCACCAAGATACGCTGTACATGTCTGGGAGGAGACACATGAAACTGATGACGAAAGTGGCGGGCCTCGCCGCTGCATCCCTTTTGGCGCTCAGCACATCCGCTGCCGCACAAAACACTGTCCTGCGCATTCAAACGCATTTCAGCCAAGAAACGCTGTCCGGCCAAATGGCAGGCGAGTTCATCGAAGACGTGACCGCCATGTCCAATGGCGAGATCCAGATCGAGATGTTCTATGCGTCTTCGGTTGTGAAATCGGCCGAGACATTCGACGCGGCGGCGACAGGCATTCTGGACTGCGACATGACAGGTGGCGCTTACCAAACAGGTAAGAACCCTGCGTTCCAGTTCACGGGCGACCTCAACGGTGGCTATGCGAACCCATACCAGCAGATGGCATGGCTTCTGCATGGGGACGGCTATGCGGCGCTGAACGAGCTTTACAACGCGCATAACATGGAATTCATCGGCTGGTGGATCCCTGGCCCCGAGAGCCTTTCCTCCACAAGCCCGATCCGCGGCGTGGAAGACTTCAAAAACTGGAAGTTCCGCTCGCCTCCAGGCATCATCACAAAGATCTTTGAAAACCTGGGCGCCTCGCCCATCGTGATGGACTTCAACGAGATCTTTACGGCGCTGGAAACCGGCATCATCGACGGTGCGGACGCGGCGAACCTGACCAACAACATCGGTCTGGGTCTTTATGACATCGCCAAGCACACCAACTACCCTGGCTTCCACTCCATGCCTGCTGACCACTTAGCGTGCCGCAAAGACGTTTGGGACGGTATGCCATCCCATCACCAGGCGATCCTGAAAATCGGCATGCAGGCGCTGGCACTGCGCAACACCACCATCAACGAAGTGAAGAATGCGCAGAACTCCGTCAAACTGGCGGCAGAAGGTCTGAACATGTACGAATGGTCGCCTGAAGAGCTGGGCAAGTACCGTGCAGCGGTTCAAGCCGCCTGGACAGATTTCGCCACCACGCCAGAAGCCAAGTCGCTGTTGAACAGCCACCTGGACTTCCTGCGCGGCATTGGTGCGATGAAATAAGAAGACCCCGCTAAGAAGGGTTTCACACTCTGACGGCAGGGCTCGCTTCGGGTCCTGCCGCTTTTGTCTCTAGCCTGAGAGATTGATGAAAATCACCCGCATCACCAGCCATGTTTTGTCCTACGACATGCCAGAGCTTCTGGGCTATTCGCAGCAGTACTATGCGAAGCGGTCTACGCATCTGGTTGAGGTTGAGACGGATGAGGGCATCACCGGCTGGGGCGAGTGCTTTGGGCCCGGACCGGTCGCTGTGGCCAACAAGGGCATCGTTGAAGGGGTCATTGCCCCAATGGTCATCGGAATGGACGCGCTGGCGCGCGACGTGATTTGGCACAAGGTGTACAACCTTCTGCGAGATCATGGACAAAAGGGCATGCCACTGCAGGCGCTGTCGGGCGTGGATATCGCGCTGTGGGACATTGCTGGGCAAGTGGCCGGACTGTCTATTTGCCAGTTGATCGGTGGCCCGCATCGCGACCGGGTGGGCGTTTATGGCTATGGCATGATGCTGCGGCCCGAACCGGTGGCTGAGTTGGCAGCACGTTTCACGGATGAGGCCGCTGCGATCAAGGCCGCGGGCTTTCAGGCCACAAAGATGAAGATTGGGATGGGCCCGTGCGAAGATCTCCGGCTGGCCGAGGCGGTGCGTCGCGGCGTGGGCGACGGCTTTGATTTCATGGCCGATGCCAACCATGCCTATACCACGTCTGATGCCTTCTATGTCGGGCGCGGCCTCAGCGAGATGGGCTGCTATTGGTTCGAAGAACCCGTGGCGCCCGAGGACCATGCCGGTTACCGCGAACTCCGTGCGGGCCTGACCGTGAATATCGCAGGCGGGGAGGCCGAGTTTTCCCGTTGGGGGTGGAAGACACTTCTGGACAGTCGCGGGCTCGACATCGCCCAGCCCGAGGTTTGCGCCTTGGGCGGGATCACCGAGTACCTCCGGGTCCTGGCACTCTGCCACGCAAGCCACACGCCGGTGGTGAACCACGTCTGGGGATCCGCGATTGCAGTGGCCGCGAACCTGCAACTTCTGGCCGCGATGCCGCCCTTGCCGGGGGGTCTTTTCCCGCGCGCGCCGTGGCTGGAGTTCGACACGACCGACAACAAATTCCGCGACGATCTGCTGACCGAGCCCTTGGACATCCAGGCCCAGGTCAAAGCCAACCAAGGCACTGTCGCAATACCCATGAAACCCGGTCTCGGCGTCACGCCCGACCGGGATGTCATCAATCACTATAAGATCGCTTGAAGAGGGGGAGAGGGGCTATGGAAGAGGAAACCGGAGGCTTTTGGGAATGGGCCATTCCCTTTGGCTTTGTCGTCTGCGCGGCTTGGGCGATTTGGCACATGCCGGCCTACATCCTCACGCTCGCCCCGCATGAGAGCGAAAGCATGCGCGCGCAAGTCACCGCCCTGCACGAAACTAAGGAAGTCACGCCAAACCTTCCAGGACTTTTTGGCGGCGTGGCGGATATCGTGGATTGGATCGCGTTGGCCCTGTTGCCCGGCTTTCTCTTTCTAGGCATGCGCGGCGTGAAAGTCGCGCAGATGGAGTTTCAGCATTGGCGGCCCGTTGACCGGTTTGCGATCTTCATCGGACGCGTCACCATGATGTTGATCATCTCAATGACGCTTGTGATGCTCTACGAGGTGTTCCTGCGCTACGCGGTCGAGGCCCCAACCCTCTGGGCCAACGAACTCACGCTATGGATCGGCGGATTTGTTTTCCTGTGCTCGGGCTTTTACGGGATGCAGCAACGCTCCCATATTCGGATCTTTATCCTGTACGATGCGGTGCCGCGCTGGCTGCAGCGCATCTTTGACCTGACATGGACCGTGCTGTTTGTGCTCTTCGCGATCGGCATGATCTTTGGCAGCTACAAGCAGGTCTTCATCACCAAATTCTACAATTGGGAGATGTTCGGCACCGCCTTTGACCCGCCCATCCCTGCGACCGTCCAACCCGCTGTTTTGATCATCATCACGCTGGTGGCGATCCAAGCGGTGCTGAACTTGATTTCAGACTGGAACCTAGAGCCGGAGGTGCACACCGCCGCCGACGACATTGACGAAGAAGAACTCAAAGCGCTCAAGCGCAGCGTGGGGGCCGACTGATGGGCGTTGATATTGGAACCATCTCGCTGGTCCTGGTTCTGGGACTGATCATCCTTCTGGCCATTGGAATGCCGCTTGGCTTTGCCTCGGCCTTCCTGGCGCTGGTGGTGATGATCCTGCGGTTCGAACCCACAATCCTCACCGATCCGTGGTGTTACCTTTGGGTCGAGTGCGAGATGCGCGCGGGCATGCTCACGGGGAGGCCCGGGACAGGGCCCCTTTACCTCTTAACCCAGAAGATCTTCGACCTGATGACCGAGTATGTACTGATCTCGGTGCCCTTGTTCATCTTCATGGCGGCCCTGCTGGAACGGTCGGGCATTGCCAAAGAGATGTACAATGCGCTGGACTTCTGGCTGTCGCGCGTGCGCGGGGGGATTGCGGTCGTGACCTCGATCATGGCGGTGATCATGGCGGCGATGTCGGGGATCATCGGGGGCGAGGTTGTGCTGTTGGGCCTCATCGCCCTGCCGCAGATGCTGCGTTTGGGCTACAACCAAAACTTGGCGATTGGCACCATCTGTGCCTCGGGCTCGCTTGGCACGATGATCCCGCCGTCGATTGTTTTGATCATCTACGGGCTGATCACGGAAACCTCGATCAAGGCGCTCTTTACCGGCGCGTTCATCCCGGGCTTCATGCTGGCGAGCTTCATCATCATCTATATCCTGGTGCGCACCAATCTGGATCCGACCCAGGCGCCCCTGCCCGAGGAAAAGCTGGCCTCTGACATCGCGAAACTGCCCGAGGGCGATAAGCGCACGGCGATCCAGGCCGAGTTGGATGAGTTGAACGCGCAGCCAAAGGGCATGCAAAAGCTCAGCCTCTTTGGCGCGTTTCTGTCGATCCTCTTTGGCGGCTTTGCCGTCTTGATCCTGTTCCGTGCGGTGTTCTTCACCGTCACGGGCCAGAACGTGCTGGAGGACGGCGAGGACCCGATTGTCTGGGGCATGCCGGGGCACATTCCCTATATCGCGGGCTTCTTAGCGGTCTGTGTGGGGCTCGCGCTCTTTGCCTTTGGGCGTGAGCGCTGCCGTCAGGGGTGGGAGCACGGCAAGGGCCTTGTGCCGCCCTTCACGGTAATCGGGGTTGTTCTGGGATCGATCTATGGCGGTGTCACCGGTATCACCGAGGCGGCCGGGATGGGCGCCTTGGCCGTCTTCATCATTGCCGCGAGCCGAGGCGAGGCGTCGGTTGGCCTGGTTTGGGACAGCTTGATGCGCACGCTGCGCTCAACAGGGACGATCATCTGGGTGACCATCGGTGCCGCAGCCCTTGCGGGCGCCTACACGCTGGCGGGTGGGCCGACCTACATCGCCAATATGATCGTGGGGTCCGACATGCCGACAATGCTGGTGCTGCTCACGATGATGCTGATCCTGCTCTTTATGGGCGCGTTCATGGACTGGGTTGGGATCGTGTTGCTGATCATTCCGGTCTTCCTGCCCATCGTGAAGCGGCTGCCCATTGAAGAGATCGGCCTCTTCGGCACGCTGGAGCCGAAATATGTCTCGGTCTGGTTTGGGGTTCTCTTCTGCATGAACATGCAGGTGAGCTTCCTGTCACCGCCATTTGGCCCGGCGGCCTTCTATCTGAAGTCTGTGGCGCCACCGCATATTTCGCTCACGGATATCTTCCGCGGCTTTTTGCCCTTCATCTGCATCCAGCTTTTGGCGTTGTCGGTGTTGATCGCGTGGCCGCCCATTGTGGAGATCTTGCTGCCGTGATGAACCGCTTTGGTGTCTTGCAACACACGCTGCGAGAGGGCCGCGCCCGACCGCTAAGACCGAAATTCTTCCAAAACCTCATTCGGAGGTCCCACCCATGTTGACCCAAAACCAGATCGACCAGTTCAACCGCGATGGTTACCTCGTCCTTGAAAACGTCATTGACGCCGCGACCCGGCAGGCGGTGATCGCCGAATACGCCGCACGCATGGATGCGCTTTACGAGGGCTGGTATGCCGAGGGCCTTGTGCCGAAGCCTACGCCCGGCATGGGCTTTTGGGAAAAGCTCGAGGCCGCCTACACCGCCGGGTTTGATTGGTACCAACCGCTCGACATCTCCCTGCCTCATGACAATATCCGCGCCGACACGCCTCTGCATATCGGGCCTGCCGTCTTCGAGATGGCGCGCAGCAAAGGCATCCTCGACATCGTCGAAAGCCTGATCGGGCCCGAGATCACCTCAAACCCGATCCAACACGTGCGGATCAAGCCGCCTGAACGGCTTGTGCCGCAAGACGAAAACCGCGCGCATATCGTCTCAACCGATTGGCACCAAGACCGCGGCGTGACGCTGGAAAGCGCGGATAACACCGAAATGGTCACCGTTTGGCTCGCGATCACAGACGCCACCGTTGAAAACGGCTGTCTGCAAGTGAAACCGGGCCGCGAGGCGGAGATGCTGCCCCATTGCACGATGAAACAAGTGGGCATCACTGACACCTACCTGCCCAAACGCGCGGCGGTGCCAGCACCCGTCAAGGCGGGCGGCGCGGTGATTTTCCATCCGTTGACACCACATGCGTCGCTCTCCAACCGCTCGGACGGGTACCGGTGGAGCTTTGATCTGCGCTACAACGTCACCGGTCAAAGCACGGGCCGCGATCACTTCCCCAGCTTCATCGCCCGGTCACGGGCACGGCCCGAAACCGCGCTGACCGATTGGGAAGCCTGGCGCGACATGTGGCACGACACCCGCGCTACGCTGGCCCAAGGCGCGCATATCCCGCAGCACCGCTGGCCATCGGACGGACCCTTCTGCGCATGAAGCCCTTCGTTCGCCTCGACGCCTCGGACACAGTTGTCACGGCGACGGCAAGCCTTGAGGCGGGCGTGGCGATTGAAGACGTGGTGACGCAAAGCTTGATCCC
>CAWUIP010000097.1:0-13553 GCA_963922415.1 uncultured Aliishimia sp.
TGCCCAGCGCCAAAGGCAGTTTTTGATTTGCGTTGTCGTAGTCACGGGTCGCCAAAATCTCGCGCAGAACGACCTTTTCCCGGTTTTCGTTGGGAAGTTCGATACCAATGACCGATCGTCCCGGTACGGTCGACACCCGCGCAGATAACGCGGCCATTGAACGCGCGATGTCGTCGGCCAAGCCAATAACGCGCGATGCTTTCAAGCCCGGCGCAGGTTCAAGTTCGTACATCGTTACAACGGGGCCTGGGCGCACTGAAACGATATCGCCCTTCACACCGTAGTCGTCCAACACGCTTTCAAGCATGCGCGCGTTTTCCTCCAACGCATCATCACTCAGATGGTGGCGTTCGACACTGTCAGCATCAGCCAGGAGCCCCAAGGGCGGCAAGTCGTAGGCTTGACCACTTTCTGCAAAGAGCGTCGGCTGTGCTTCTGCCGCTGCGCGCTGCGACGGGGCCGGCCGCTTGCGCGCTGGCTTTTGGACAACGCGCTTCAGTGCCGCTGGCGCAGTGGGAACGGCAACCTCAGGCATCTGGGCAAGCGGCTGCTGCATCGGTTCTTCAAACGCACCAAAATCAGCTGCATCTTCGTTCTCAAAGACCGCAGCAGGAGGCTCCTCAATCGGCGCGGGCGCCGCCGGAATACTGCGCGGCGAAGACGTCAATGGCGGCTCTGACCGCATTCCTTGAACAGCGTCTGCAACGAGAGGTTGCGGACCATGTCCGCGGCCCTTGGTCAATGGTGCATGTGCACTGGACTGAACATCGCTCGTTGCGCGGACGCGCGCACGAATAGCATCTGCAATGCGTGCCTTTACGCGTGTGCCGCTTGGGTCCGACGGATCAGGTTCGTCGAGTTCAGGCATGACCTCGGTCGGACCAACGCGTTCTGGGCGACGTATTAGGCCTGGGACCCGTGCAAGCAGTCCAGGTTTTTCCGGCTCTGGGGCGGGAAAATCCTCTGGTGTGTCGTCCCAAGTACGCACCAGATCGTCTTCGTAGGCGGCGCCGGGTTGGCGGCGCAGGCTTTGCGCAACGGTCAATCCTGCGGCAGCCCCGCGACCCAGTGCCCGAAGCGCGTAGTGATAGAGAAGGACCAGGCCCAACAGAAGCCACCGCCCCAATCGCCCGATTTCAGGGCGTGTGAAGCCCAGCACAAACGCCCCGAAAGCCACACTCGCAATAGCCATCAGGAAGGACATCAGCTTCACGCCAAAGGCCGACCCAAACGGCACAACGGTCAGCAAAAAGCCCATCACCATGTCACCGAAGAGTCCGCCCAATCCAAAGCTATGGGTGCCAAGCCAGGTTGGACCCGGCGGAACGGTCGCGGCGTAAACGGCAACCAAAGCAACCCAAATCGGGGCAAAGATCAACCGCGCGAGGGCAAGCTCTTCCCCCCGGTGCAACGCAAACCGCACACCCCACGCACAAAGGATCAAAGCAAGCGACGCTGTGCCCCATCCAATGATCGTGAAAAGAAGGCCCGCGATGGAGGCGCCAACTCTGCCCAACCAATTCTGCACAGGATCATCCGTAGACACCATCCAATTTGGATCATCCGGGCTGTAAGACCAGATCATAGCAACCGCCATCAATCCAATGACCAGCAGCGCTATCCCTATCAGTTCCTTGCTGCGTCGCTCGATCGCCACTGCGGTGTCGCGGTCTACAAGCGGTTCGCGCTGCCGTGTTGGGTATGCCATCTGGGCCTCTCTTTACGTGTACAGGCAGTCTTTGAGGCGCGTGAGGCCTTCGACTGTCTCGTCTTTTGGGGCGACCAAAGCCGCCCGGATATAGGACTGTCCGGGGTTCATGCCGCTTGCCTCTTGCGCCAGATACGCGCCGGGCAAGACTTTGACCCCAGTTTCAGTCCAAAGCTTCACCGTCGCCGCTTCCCCATCCTCGACCGGTAGCCACAAGAAAAAACCGGCCTCCGGGCTCTCATAACCCGCGACATCCGCAAAGATTTGATCCGCAGCGGTATATTTCTCTGCATAGAGCGCGCGGTTCTCGACCACGTGCGTCTCGTCACGCCACACCCGCGCTGCGGCCATCTGCAACGGCAACGGCAAAGGAGCGCCTGCATAAGACCGTAACTGCTGCGCCGCTTTAATTGTCTTCGGTCCGCTCGCGATCATACCGGAGCGCAGTCCAGGCAGGTTCGACCGCTTTGAAAGAGAATGAAACGCAACAATCCGTTCAGGGTCAGCTCCCTTGGCGCTGGCAATCTCAAGAAGGCCGGTCGGCGCCGCATCGCGGTAGATTTCGGAATAGCACTCATCTGCGAAGATCCGGAAATCGTGGCGCTCGGCCAAGTCGATGAGGTCCGACCAATAGGCAGCATCCGCCACTGCGCCCTGCGGGTTGGCGGGCGAGCAGATATAAACTGCGACGCAGCGGTCTAACACTTTGGCAGGTTGACCTGCATAGTCTGGCAAGTGGCCGGTTTCGGCCGTCGCATTGCAAAACACCGGCTCTACGCCTGCCGAAAGGGCTGCAACCATATAGACCTGATAAAACGGGTTCGGCAGCAAAAGCGTCGGCGTCTTACCTGCTTTCTCTTCCGGACAAAGCGCCATGACGGCATTATAAAGCCCTTCTCGCGTGCCGTTCAGGGGCATCACGTTGCGGTCGGGATCAAGCGTCACGCCATAGCGCAACTGCGCCCAATCGCAATACGCAGATCGCAGCTCCGGCGCGCCTTCGTTCGGGGGATATCTGTTGAAACCGGCGCTGTGTGCGGCAATCTCGTCCATCACCCAGGGTGGGAACGCGTGGCGCGGCTCCCCAATGGTCATCTGGATCGGATCGCCTCCCGGCTCCAAGCCATCTAAAAGGGTCCGCAGGCGCGGAAACGCATAAGCCGGAAGGTTCGAGAACCGCTCGGGAAACATCAACACTGCCTCATTTACGGGATCATTGCGCCCCGCTTCATCGCCAGAGTAGCAGAGCGCAGGAGTCGCCGTCCAGAAAAACCGCGTCACAGCGGCAGTTAATGTGACATTTTAATCCTGGCTTACGCCAAGGCGCGCTCTGCTGCGGCGCCAAGCCGAAGGAGTTTTGCGTCCTGCCCCGGGCTGCCCATCAACTGAATACCGCAAGACGGAACGCCTGTCGGCAGCGTCAGCCCACACAAGCCCATCAAGTTCCCAATCCGCGTGTTACGCAAGGCAAGCAGGTTTTCCGACACGAAGTACGCCTGATCTGTCTTGAGCCGTTCCAGGTTCGGCGGCAGGATCGGCGCGGTCGGGATCAGGACCGCGTCATAGCCTTGGCTGGCGGCCAGATACACCGCGCGGATTTGGCGGAGCCGCGCCCAGTTTGCAATGTAATCGGGGGCGGAAACGTCGCGCCCTAACCGGAACCGCGCCAGAACCTCCGGGAACATCTTTTCTGGCGCGTCTTCGATTACGTCGCGCCAATGACCGTAGGCCTCAGCCGTAAAGAGCGATCCGCCAAAGGCGAAGGCTTCTTCCAACTCAGGCACCTTGAAGCTTTCGATATGTGCGCCAGCGTCCCGCAACTTGCCCAAAGCGCTTTCGAAGGCCGCACCAGGGGCGTCACGGACATCGTCCAACGCAACGGTGCTCAAAATTCCAAATCGCGCGCCAGACAGGGACGCCCCAGCGAGATCGGGGGCCGCAGAACCCTCTAATGCGCCCAACATTAGTGCTGCATCTTCCACTGTTCGGCACAGCGGACCAACCGTGTCAAACTCCAAGCACAGCGGGATAACACCATCAAGGCTTAGGCGGCCATGCGTGGTCTTCAGCCCGACAAGGTCGTTCCAGGCAGAGGGAATGCGCACCGACCCGCCAGTGTCTGACCCGATCCCGGCAGGTGCTAACCCAAAGGCTACCGATGTAGCTGCGCCTGAGGACGAACCGCCTGGAACCGCTTCGGCGTCGTTTACATTGGGCGGCGTTTCGGTCGACGGGTTGTAGCCCAGCCCCGAAAACGCCAGCTCTGTCTGGTGCGTTTTGCCCAAACAGACGAGCCCAGCTGCCGTCGCGTTCTGCAAGACAACAGCGTCGGTATCCGGCACGCGGCCTTCCAAAAGCTTCGTGCCCCCTTCGGTGCCAATGCCGACCGTATCAAACAAATCCTTCCAAGACAACGGCACACCGTCGAGCGGTGATAGGCTCTGACCCGTCTTGGCGCGCTTCCAAGCAGCCTCCGCCTCAGCCAGCGCGCGGGCGCGCGTGGTGCGGGCATATATCTGTTTGCCAGAGGGATGCGCGTCGATCGCGTCCAGGAATTGGCCAGAAAGTGCGACTGGATCAATCTCGCCTGCGGCGATTCCACGCCCCAGGTCTGCTGCCGACTGCCATTGCCACTGTTCCATCCGCGCCCCCGATATCAAGCGGCATCACGGTAGCGACCCATTGGCGCGTGGACAATCCCAGATCAGCCGTCATATCTGGCGCATGACCCAGCGCGACGTTCTGATCACCGGCGGCGGCCTTGTTGGCACCACACTCAGCCTTGTGTTGGCGCAAGCGGGGCACAGCGTCACGCTGATCGATCAACTGCCAGAGAAGGTGCGCAAGAATGCGGCCTTTGACGGGCGCTCCTACGCAGTTGCGCAAGCGTCATGCCGCCTGTTGCAGGCCGCTCAGCTTTGGCCGTGCCTCAGTGACGTGGCCCAGCCCATCAACGCGATCAAAGTCTCCGATGGCAAAGCGGGCACTGGACCTGCACCCTTCTTTTTGCATTTCGACCAGGCAGAGCTAGAAGACGGCCCGATGGGCCATATGATCGAGGATCGCCATCTGCGCGCGGCTCTTCTGGATGCAGTCGCGCATACGCCACAGATCACGCATTTGGCGGGCGAGGTTGTGACCTCGCAGACCGTCACACATGCCGGCGTTGAGGTCACGTTGGGCTCTGGCAAGACCGTATCGGCCCGCGTTTTGATTGGTGCAGATGGTCGTAGATCTGGGACCGCGACGCGCGCAGGTATTCGCCATATTCGCTGGCGCTACGGTCAGACGGCTATGGTCACCGCCTTGGACCATGACGCGCCTCATCAGGGCATTGCGCATCAGTACTTTATGCCGTCTGGCCCGCTCGCCATTCTGCCTCTGAAAGGCAATCGCAGCTCAATCGTGTGGTCCGAAACCGAAGCGGATGCCGCGCGCATCCACGCCCTTGACGACGCTGCATACCTGGATCATCTGCGACCCAGGTTCGGCAGCTTTCTCGGCGACCTCCGACTGGCCGGGAAACGCTACACCTATCCGCTATCGCTTGATCTCGCGCAGAGTTTCATTGCAGAGCGGGTCGCTTTGATCGGGGATGCCGCGCACGGCGTCCATCCCATCGCCGGTCAGGGTCTGAATGCCAGCCTACGGGACGTCGCGGCCCTGGCGGAGGTTCTGACCGAGGCCAGCAGACGTGGCGAAGATATCGGAATTGGTCCCGTCCTGGAGCGGTATCAGACCTGGCGCCGCTTTGACGCGACCAGTCTGGCGCTCGCGACAGACAGCTTTAACCGCCTCTTTTCGAACGACAACCCGATCCTGCGCGCCGCACGGCAGATCGGTGTCGCAACGGTTCAAAACATCCCTGAACTGCGCCGAAGCTTCATGCGCGAGGCCGCAGGCCTGACCGGAGAGATCCCAAAACTCATGCGCGGTACGCCGCTTTAGCAGTACCTGCCTGCACGTCTTTCGCGATTTTTGGATGTCCCTTTTTGCGGGAAGTGTCGTATGCTTGGGCATCCACGAGGAGAATCCCATGACCTTCAGCAAACGTGCCGCGACAGGTGTCGCTCTTGCCTTGATGGCCGCCCCTGCGCAGTCAGAAAACCGGATTGACGTCATCCGCCCCGACGCGCCAGCGCTGGCCGCCTATGGCGACTTGCCCGTGGGTGTGCGCGAGATGTCGCTGACAATGGCTGATCAAGTGGATGTTGTGAACACAGGTGCCGAAGGCGCGATTGCACGCTACGACCGGCCTTTAACGGTCGAAGTCTGGTATCCTGCGGCGGCGGGAACAACTCCCGGCGGAACGTACGAAACAGTCCTGCGTGACGGGGAAACGGACGTATCGCTGGTCGGCCAAGCCGTCCGTGATGCAGACGTTGCGGACGGGTCCTATCCTTTGGTTATCATCAGCCACGGCTACCCCGGTAATAGATGGCTGATGTCCCCGCTGGCCGAAAACATCGCCAGTAAGGGTTACGTGGTCGCAAGTATCGACCACACCGACAGCACGTATTCCGATCAGTCTGCCTTTGGCTCAACTCTTGTCAACCGGCCCTGGGATCAGCGCTTTGTCATCGACCATTTGGCCGCACTTGATGACGATTTGGGCGCGATCACTGATGCGGATAACGCAGCGGTCGTGGGTTATTCGATGGGCGGCTACGGCGCGCTCATCTACGCCGGGGCTGGCGTTACCAAGGCCAGTACAGAATACACATGGGGCGCTCCACAGGGCCTGTTAGAGCGCAACATGGTGGGCACCGACAGTCACGCAGAACTGTCCGATGCGCGCGTGAAAGCGTTTGTCGCGTTCGGACCTTGGGGCAACAATACAGGGTTCTGGGACGCACAAGGTCTTGCGGGTATTGATGCGCCCTTGATGCTGATCGCCGGGGGCGTCGATGATGTCAGCATATACGACGCGATCCGCGGTATCTTCGACGGCGCCGTGAACACCAAACGCCATTTGCTCACCTTCGAGAGCGCCAACCACAACGCGGGTGCACCAATGCCGTCCCCCGCAGAGGGATACGCAGTCTCAGAAAAGCTAGGTTGGGCTCCGTTCGAACACTATGCCGATGCGGTTTGGGACAATGTGCGTATGAACAATATCAGTCAGCATTTTGTGACGGCGTTCTTGGATCAGCACCTGAAAAGCACGGACCGGACTGCCTACTTCGACCTTGTTCCCACTGCCGCAGACGGTGTGTGGAACGTGGATGACGCCGGCAAACCGACTGACAGCCATACCTATTGGGAAGGCTTCCCAAATCGAAGCGCACATGGCTTGCGATTTGAAACAAAAGCAATCGGGGAGTGAGCTTGCCAGTTGCTGCCGCGCCGGTCGCTGTGTGTTAGCGTGCCTTTGCTTCTGGTGGCCGCGCCAAACGTGGTTCTTTATCCCTTGAACCAGGGACCTCAGAAGACGCTAGCTTGAAAGGTTCCACTTTCAGACCGTCGCAAAAGGCACTTAGTTCAGTCGCCAACATAGGCTTTGCAAAGTGATAACCCTGCAATACGTCACAGCCCATCGCGGCTAGGTCGTGGACATTTTGCTCGGTTTCTACGCCTTCGGCCACGACCACTATGCCGAGCTTTTTGCACATCCCAACGATTGTTTCGATGATGGAGTTGGCTTCTGGTTCGGGCATTGCGAGGACGAAGGATCGATCAATCTTGATCTGGTCTAACGGCAACTTTCGAACGTAGCTAAGTGAAGAATAGCCTGTCCCAAAGTCGTCCAGTGCGACGGACACACCAAGTTCAGAAAGCTCGTTCAGAGTAAACCGAGTGCCCTCCATATCACCGATTAAGACACTTTCGGTGACCTCAAGTTCAAGCCGGTCTGCAGCCAGACCAGACGTCTCCAAGGCGGATTTCACAACTGAAACAATGTTGCCCCGCGCAACCTGCATCGCAGACAAGTTTACCGCGACTTTCGTATGAGAAAAAGTTGCCTTGTTATCCAACATTTGAAGGTCACGGCACGCTTGGATTAGAAGGTTCTCGCCCATTTGGTGGATCAAACCCGTTTCTTCGGCAATCGGAACAAAGACATCGGGACCGACAAAACCCAAATCGCCATCTTTCCATCTTGCCAGCGCTTCAAATCCGACAAGGTGGCCAGAGAGCGCACAGAACTGCGGCTGGTAAACAGGGTAAATTTTATCTTGCTCTACGGCCTCTCGAAGTTTCTCAGAAACAAAACGTCGACGCTGTAACCCTCTCTGCATCTGCTCTGTGAACGCAACGCAGCGGTCTCTACCTTCTTGCTTGGCCGTGTAGAGCGCAAGGTCAGCCAAATTCAGCAGATTCACCCCATCGCGTGAGTCTTGCGGAAACTTTGCAACGCCAATCGAGGCCGACACGGAGATATCGTAGTTTCCTATGGAGCATGGTTCGGCAAGCCTTGATATCAAAGACGCGCCCAGCCGCTGGTAAGACGCGTATGCAGCTTCTTTGTCGGGCATCGTCATAACGAAGAACTCGTCCCCGCCCAACCTCGCAACCAGTCCCTCCGTACCCACGGCATCCAAAGTTCTCTGAGCGATGACTTTAAGGAGCTGATCCCCAACCAGATGACCGTAATTGTCGTTGACCTGCTTAAATCCATCCAAGTCGATCAAGTACACCAATGCCGTGTTTTGGTCCGGGTTCAATTTGCTCAGCTCTTGGTGAACCATGTTCCGATTGAAGATACCCGTCAGCGGGTCATGCTCTGCGAGGTACTCAACCTGTCGTTTTGCTTCGATTGTCGCAGTTGCGTCCGCGAATATGCCGCGGTAGCCGACAAATCGTTCGCCATCGAATTGTGGCCGCCCGCGCATGTTGATCCATTTCGATGCTCCGGTGGCTTTGTCCACCATCGGAATGTTCACATCATGAAAGTCTGAACGATCCAGCATCGCTCTTTCCGCCTTGTCGACGTCGGCATTGGTGTCGGTTCGCAATCCTGATCGCAGAGCAGGAATGAGGCGTACGTTGTTTTTTGCGTTTGGGTCCAACTCGAACAGGTCCGACACCTGTTTGGGGCAGCTAACCAACTCACCTTGCTCATTTGTCCGCCAGATCCATTCGGCACCCTGTTCCTCGTAATCCTTAAGGAGCAGGTCAACCACTTCGTTCTGCAGTGTCAGCGCCTCGTTGCTCCGGAAAGCGCGCATTTGGGCCCGTGCCCGTTCCAACGCAGCATTGAAAATCGCGCCACTCGCGAACAGCGTGAGCAGACCAATCAACAGGTCGGATGACGTTCCTCCTACAACGCCATGGTAGAAAGGAACCGCGGTCAGCGTGACTGCTTGGATCAATAAGTACCAAAAGGCGGCAAGCGGTGCTTGAGAAAATCCAACAGTGCCAAGTGCCAAACTTCCAGCCATCACCGTAAGGGCGATTGCTTTCGCGTCACCTTCAACAACCGGATAGAAGAGAATTATTCCCAGGCACCAAAGCGAGGAATTAAGTCGCGTTTCCGCGACAAACTTGTCCATGTCCTCTTTTCGCCCGTCCGTATTGTAGCTTGTTCGCCAAGTCCAGAAAAGCCACCAGGAGAACACAAGCATGGCCAGTGTCCAGAGTACGACAACTGCATTGATACCCGCGTTCCAAGCCTGCAACGAAAGCACAGGCGCAAAGACGGTATTGCCAACGACAAAGACCCGCATTTGTTCAATAGCACCGCGGATCTGAATGCGTCGCAGACGTTTGGCGGACGTCTCAGCCATATGACGTACGGAAATTTCGTCCAGCCCCAAGAGCCGGCACACGCTTCGACCGAACCTCGTCGCTATACTGACTTTCCCACCCATTCTTTGTCCGTGCGTACGCCAACGGAATCGGTTTAGGCGCAGATTGAAAACATTATGTTACCGAGCCCCAAAATCAAGAAAACCATACATACCCACGCGACCAGGGAGACCGATGGTCCTCCTAAAATCCGCTATTTCCAGGTGCTCCATAAGTTCATTCCCAGGGACCATAGTGATGATAAAGAGGAACAATCGAGGCAGGTAAGCTGACGCGATGAATAGCAGGCTTGCCTGCAAAGCGATTGTTAGCTGCTTGCACGATGGACGTCAGGCTCGGGTTGTTTGTGACGATGGGAGGGTCAGGCTGCGCGGTGTGATCCAATCCAATCCAAGACTGGGTTTGAGTCGGGGCGCCGTGTTTTGCTGTTGCGCCGATTTCGGGCGACGCCGCCGCAAGCCGGTGCGCAAATTGAAAGAATCGCGCCGATGCCAACAAAAACTGGCATTCGGCACTTGCCAACGCACCGAATCCGTCTTACCTGAGCGGTTCATTACGCCCGCCATGTCACACACGTATACCTAACATACTTAACGCATGCTTATCCAAGCGCACGTTACCCCGTGCGTTTCGATGGGCATGTTGGCCGTTTCGGGAGGGAAGTTTGGGCGCTTCCCGGGCATTGAAACGGCCAAGGCCACAACGACGCGCTTTGGTGGATTCCCAGCCGCCGAAGCGCCCTGATATGACGGAGTCCCGGCAGATATGGCGCAATCCTATCTTGGTCAAAAACGCCTTCGGAAATACTATGGCAAAATCCGCGAAGTTTTGGATATGCCAAACCTTATTGAGGTGCAGAAATCTTCCTATGATCTGTTCCTGAACTCTGGCGAAGCGCCAGAGCCGACAGATGGTGAGGGCATCAACGGTGTCTTTCAGTCGGTTTTCCCGATCAAAGACTTCAACGAGACGAGCGTGCTGGAATATGTGCGCTATGAGCTTGAAGCGCCGAAATACGACGTTGAGGAATGCCAACAGCGGGACATGACCTATTCCGGTCCGCTGAAGGTGACGCTCCGTCTGATCGTGTTTGATGTGGACGAAGACACAGGTGCCAAGTCCGTCAAGGACATCAAAGAGCAAGACGTGTTCATGGGTGACATGCCTTTGATGACGCATAACGGGACGTTCATTGTGAACGGGACCGAGCGCGTGATCGTCAGCCAGATGCACCGCTCACCCGGCGTGTTCTTTGACCATGACAAGGGCAAGACGCATTCGTCGGGCAAGTTGCTTTTCGCGTGCCGGATTATCCCCTATCGCGGGTCGTGGCTGGACTTTGAGTTCGACGCCAAGGACATCGTCTATTGCCGTATCGACCGCCGCCGCAAGCTGCCGGTGACGACGCTCCTGTATTCCCTTGGGTTTGACCAAGAAGGGATCATGAAGGCGTATTACGACACAGTGTCCTTTAAGCTTGAGGGTAAGAACACGGGCTGGGTCACGCCGTTCTTCCCAGACCGCGTGCGCGGCACGCGTCCGACATACGATCTGGTGGATGCCGCGACGGGTGAAGTGATTGCCGAAGCCGGCAAGAAGGTCACGCCGCGCGCTGTTAAGAAGCTTAAGGATGAGGGCAAGGTCACCGAGCTTTTGGTGCCGTTCGAGCATATCATCGGCAAATTCGTGGCCGAAGACATCATCAACGAAGAAAACGGTGCGATCTATGTCGAAGCGGGCGATGAGCTGACGCTGGAGTACGACAAAGACGGCACGTTGATCGGCGGGACGGTCAAAGAGCTGATCGATGCGGGTATCACGGATATCCCTGTGCTGGACATCGATAACATCAATGTCGGCCCCTACATGCGTAACACGATGGCGATGGATAAGAACATGAACCGGGAAACCGCGCTCATGGATATCTACCGCGTGATGCGCCCGGGCGAACCGCCCACCGTGGATGCGGCCTCGGCCCTGTTTGACACGCTCTTCTTCGACAGCGAGCGCTATGACCTGTCCGCCGTTGGCCGGGTGAAGATGAACATGCGTCTCGCGCTGGAAGCCGAAGACACCATGCGCACGCTGCGCCGCGAAGACATCGTGGCCTGCATCAAGGCGCTCGTGGAATTGCGCGATGGCAAGGGCGACGTGGACGATATCGACCACTTGGGCAACCGCCGCGTGCGGTCCGTCGGTGAGTTGATGGAGAACCAGTACCGCGTCGGTCTTCTGCGGATGGAGCGCGCGATCAAAGAGCGCATGTCGAGCGTTGAGATCGACACCGTCATGCCGCAGGATCTGATCAACGCGAAGCCTGCCGCAGCAGCGGTGCGCGAATTCTTCGGCTCTTCGCAGCTGTCGCAGTTTATGGACCAGACCAACCCGCTGTCGGAAGTCACGCACAAGCGGCGCCTGTCTGCGCTTGGGCCTGGCGGTTTGACACGCGAACGCGCGGGCTTTGAGGTGCGCGACGTGCACGCGACCCACTATGGTCGGATGTGCCCGATTGAGACGCCGGAAGGGCCGAACATTGGTCTGATCAACTCGCTCGCCACCTTCGCGCGGGTGAACAAGTACGGCTTCATCGAAACGCCCTATCGCAAGGTTGAAGACGGCAAAGTGACCGACGAGGTCAACTATATGTCCGCAACCGAAGAGCAGCGGCACACGGTGGCCCAGGCCAACGCGTCCATCGACGCAGACGGCAAGTTCACCAATGAGTTTGTGAACACGCGGCAGGCGGGTGAATACACGCTTGCGCCGTCTGAAAGCGTTGACCTTATTGACGTATCTCCCAAGCAGTTGGTGTCGGTTGCGGCCTCGCTTATTCCGTTCTTGGAAAATGACGACGCGAACCGCGCGCTGATGGGGTCGAACATGCAACGTCAGGCGGTTCCGCTTCTGCGGGCCGAAGCGCCGCTGGTCGGTACCGGGATCGAGGGCAAGGTTGCCATCGACTCGGGCGCTGCGATCCAGGCGAAACGCGCGGGCATCATTGACCAGGTCGATGCGCAGCGGATCGTGATCCGGGCTACCGAAGACCTCGAACTGGGCGACGCGGGCGTGGATATCTACCGCATGCGCAAGTTCCAGCGGTCCAACCAGAACACCTGCATCAACCAGCGTCCGCTGGTGAAGGTGGGCCAGCACGTCTCTAAAGGTGAGATCGTGGCCGATGGTCCGTCGACCGATCTGGGCGAGTTGGCGCTGGGCAAGAACGTGGTCGTCGCGTTCATGCCGTGGAATGGCTATAACTACGAGGACTCGATCCTGATCTCGGAACGGGTTGCCCGCGATGACGTCTTCACCTCGATCCATATCGAGGAATTTGAAGTCGCCGCACGGGACACCAAGCTGGGGCCCGAGGAGATCACCCGCGATATCCCGAATGTGGGCGAGGAAGCGCTGCGCAACCTCGACGAGGCGGGCATCGTCTATATCGGCGCCGATGTGGAGCCGGGCGATATCCTTGTGGGTAAGATCACGCCGAAGGGCGAAAGCCCGATGACGCCGGAAGAGAAGCTCTTGCGTGCGATCTTTGGTGAGAAAGCCTCGGACGTGCGCGATACTTCGCTGCGGGTGAAGCCGGGTGATTTTGGCACGGTTGTGGAAGTGCGCGTCTTTAACCGCCACGGGGTGGAGAAGGACGAACGCGCCCTGCAGATCGAGCGGGAAGAGGTTGAACGCCTCGCCCGTGACCGGGACGATGAGCTCGCCATCCTTGACCGCAACATCTATGCCCGTCTGCGCGATATGCTGATGGGTAAGGTCGTGGCCAAGGGTCCGAAGGGCGTCAAATCTGGCGCGGTCGTGGATGAAGAGATCCTCGATATGATCCTCACCCGTGGCCAGTGGTGGCAGATTGCCCTGAAGGAAGAGCATGACGCGCAAGTGGTCGAGGCCCTGAACGAGCAGTACGAGGCGCAAAAACGCGCCCTCGATGCGCGCTTTGAGGACAAGGTGGAGAAAGTCCGTCGCGGCGACGATCTGCCCCCAGGTGTCATGAAGATGGTCAAAGTCTTTGTCGCGGTGAAGCGTAAGCTGCAGCCGGGCGACAAGATGGCGGGCCGTCACGGCAACAAGGGTGTGATCA
>CAWUIP010000098.1:0-13486 GCA_963922415.1 uncultured Aliishimia sp.
AAAGGCCCCCACCGCTCTGGACCTGATGCAGGTTACGCACGCGACATGGCCCGCTTCTGCAACAACGCCGCATCTTGGATGGATGCTGCGGGATGGCGCAGGGGGCGGGCAGCGCGTGTCCGCAACAACCCGCGAATACACAGCGGCCAAGCTTAACGACGTCGCGGATCAGCCGCTCTTTATGATCAGGCCTGGCGATGATGACTTGGATCAGGAACTTGCCGCCGCCGGTTATGAGGTGCGTGACCCGACGAACATCTATCTCTGTCCGATCGCACGACTAACGGACATACCCATTCCACGCGTGACGGCGTTTGCCATTTGGGAACCGCTTGCAATCATGGAAGAGATTTGGGCGGCTGGCGGTATTGGGCCTTCGCGCCTTGCTGTGATGGATCGTGCCCAGACCAAGACCGGAATTCTGGCGCGGTGGAATGAAAAACCCGCAGGCGCTGCGTTTGCAGGGATCCATCAAGATATATGTATGGTGCACGCGGTTGAAGTGCTGCCCCACCAACGACGCCAGGGCGTTGCACAGTGGATCATGCGCAAGGCTGCATTTTGGGCGCAGGATCAGGGCGCCAACTGGATGTCGGTCCTGTGTACTGCCGCGAACGCGCCCGGCAACCGGCTCTACACTTCCCTTGGGATGACCTGCGTGGGACAATACCGCTACCGCTACAAAGGACCCGAATAATGCGCCAAAACAACCCAACCGCGCTGAACCTGCCGCAGATGGACCCGCTTCCAGAAGAAACCCAACGCTATTTTGATATCTGCGTTGAAAAGTTGGGCATGGTGCCGAATGTGCTGCGCGCCTATGCCTTTGATGTCGAAAAACTGAACGCGTTCACGGCGCTCTACAATGATCTCATGCTAGGACCTTCTGATCTTACCAAGCTTGAGCGCGAGATGATCGCGGTCGTCGTGTCCTCCATCAACAAGTGCTTTTACTGCCTTGTGGCGCATGGCGCGGCGGTGCGGAGCCTGTCTGGTGATCCACAGCTCGGCGAAATGCTGGTGATGAACTACAAAGTTGCAGACCTTCCGCCACGCCAACGCGCGATGCTGGATTTCGCGGCCAAGCTGACGAAGTCTAGTGCAGATGTGGAAGACGCGGATCGTCAGGCGCTGCGCGATCACGGCTTCACAGATCGCGATATCTGGGACATCGCCAGTGTGGCAGCCTTCTTTAACATGACCAATCGCGTCGCTTCGGGCACCGATATGCGCCCGAATGCGGAGTATCATGCACAAAACAGATGATCCGCGCCGCACTTATCCTAACACTGGGCCTATTGGGTGCCGCCGCTTGGTCGCTTGACCTGCCAGAGACAGCGCGCTTGAACGCAGAGCGGGTCAGCTCAAGTGATCGCTATAGTGCGCCGCTTGGGTCATTTGACGGTGTTGGGGTGCCTTCCCTGGCGGTGGACGGATCCGTGCGACGTCAAGCTTGGCGCTTGTTAGGCGCGAACCTTACACCACTTCAGGCGACCGCGCCGTTGGTCGCACAATTGCAAGACGACGGCTTCGACATCGTCTTTGAGTGCATCGACAACATGTGCGGTGGCTTTGACTTCCGGTTTGGTGTGGAGGTTTTGCCCGCGCCCGCGATGTATGTGAACTTGCGATCTTTTCACTTTGTGACAGCGTTCAAGGGCGCGCGGGCCGCGCCAGAAGCTGTGGTCACGATTTTGGCCAGCGCCACGCGAGACTCTCTCTATATTCAGACCGTCGAAGTTCAAGACAGCGGCGAATTTGCGCCCGTTGTTGCACCAGATGCGCCCGTTCAGCGTCCGGTCTTGCGTCCCGAACGGGTTGCGGCGCCTGCCGCATCGCCAGTTGTGACATCTGATGCGTCTGGGTCCATCGTCCTTGAGGGGCTGCAGTTCGAAACTGGTGCCACGCGGCTTGGTGGCGGACCGTTTCAAGCCATCGAGGCGCTGGCGCAACTTCTCAGAGACCAACCAGATGTGCGCGTTGTATTGGTTGGGCATACCGACAGCGTCGGGTCCTACGAGAGCAACCGCAGGATTTCAGAAGCGCGCGCAGAAGCTGTACGCCAAAGGTTGATCCAGGATCATGGAATAGATGCGGCGCGGACAGAGGCGCGTGGCGCGTCTTATCTGGCACCCCGGGCATCTCATTTGACCGAAGAGGGACGCACCAGAAACCGGCGGGTCGAAGCGGTGCTGATCGGTGGTGGTTAGCCACGGGGCCTACCAGTCGTTGGGGCCCTTATCCGCGAAAGCGTGCACCAAGAAGTCAATGAAGGCACGGACTTTCGGCTGGGTGAACCGACCGGGTGGATATACCGCATAGATGCCTTGTGTTTCCTGCGGCAGGTCAGGCATTGCGTCCTCGATCAGGCCTTCTGCCATCGGATCTGCGTACAGAAAGCTGGGCAGATAGGCTATGCCAAGACCAGAGATTGCAGCATTCAGCAATGACTGTCCGTCGTTGACGCTCAGCCATCCGGCCGTCCGAACTTGGCGTTTTTCGCCCGAGGGCGCGGTCAACTTCCACACATTGCCCGACGACTGGTTTGAGTAGTGCAGTAGTTTGTGTTCATTGAGATCATCAATGCGCGTCGGACGGCCAAACTTTTCGAAATAGCTTGGTGCCGCAATCATGCGCTTCGTGGTCTCGGTTAGCTTGCGGGCGCGCAGGGTGCTGTCTTCCAGCTCACCAATGCGCACGGCCATGTCGAACCCTTCCGAGATCAGCTCAACATAGCGGTTGTTGAGGACCATGTTGACGGTGATGTCCGGGAATTCGTCCAAGAAATCAGACAGTAATGGCGACAGGTGGTTCACCCCAAAGTCGGTCGCAACCGAGATGCGCAACAGGCCAGATGGCGCGGATTGCATCGACGTGACCAGCGCGTCCGCCTCGCCAGCATCGTTTAGAACGCGGCGTGCGCGGTCATAATACGCCAGGCCAATCTCGGTTGGGGAAACCCGACGTGTTGTCCGGTTCAAAAGCCGGGCGCCTAGGCGCGCTTCCAACGATGATACGTGCTTTGACACTGCAGATTTGGAAATGCCCATCTTCTTGGCGGCATCTGTAAATCCACCTTGATCCACTACCGTGGCAAAGGCTTCCATTTCCGTCAGGCGGTCCATAGCCGTCCTTTCTGCATACGCTCTGTCTCAAGCAGCAGGTATCGGCGTCAATCTGGGCGAGAAGACGGCGTGTGTGAGATAATATCAGGGAAATGTGGCGATTGGTAACCAGTTGGAAACCCTAGGTTGCAACCCTTTGGCGCGCAACTTGTGGCAATATGGCCCAATTTCGCCCCGCTAAGCTGGTCGAAAAACCGCCTAGATCAGCGTTGCGACCTCTTCTGCAACGGCTTCGATCGCGCCACTGTCTTCCCCGCCGATGACCAGGATTCCGTGGGTGCCGGTTGTCCAGTCGGTCGCGGCCATGCCTTCCAACACGGCCGAGTTCAGACCGCTTTCGGCCGCCTCAGACCGAACGAGGCAAATCGCAATCGGTGTTCCGGCGTCATTGGTATAGACAATTTGGATCAGCGGTTTGCCGTTCAAAGACAAGTACTGTGCGCGGTGAAAGGTCAGACCCTGCAACCGCTGCAGCGGTTGCAGGTTCACGCCAATTTCCGAAGACAGGCTGGCCAAGGTCCAACCATAGCCGCCGCCGCCTAGCCCACCAGCTCCGCCGGGGCCACCAGGACCCCCTGGGCCACCAGGACCCCCTGGGCCGCCCGCACCGCGCGGCGCTTGCAATGTCTCTGGGGCATAAAGCATCTGGTAATAGGCGACCAATTGCTTCCAACCCGGCTGTTGGGCCACTTGCGGCTCTGGCTGCAACTGGCCAAAGTTCATCACCATCGCAACGGCCAGACCAGCCGCCAGCCCGCTGACGGCACCCGCGCCAAACATCGGCCACCGACTGGGCGCCGTCGTTTCGTTTGCAGGAACCGTAAGCTCCGGCATTGGCGGCGCCTGTTCCAATTGCAGATCAAATGCCTCTTTCAGCAAGTCTTTCGGGAAAGACAGGCCTTCGATCCGCGCCAACAGCTCCGCATCGTGACCGCATGCGTCTTCAATGGCGTTGGACAACGCCTCATCGGCCTCACCATCCAGGTAAGCCGTCAAGTCTTCGTCTGTAAACGTCCGCGGCGCCATCATGCACCACCCTCTTTCAAATGCGCGAGCTTGCCGCGCGCTGCTGACAATCTACTCATAACTGTGCCGATCGGTATATCTAACACGTCGGCCGTTTCTTGGTACGAATACCCTTCCACATAGGCCAACATGACGCAGGCACGCTGAGCTTCTGGCAAGGCATTCACTGCTGACAACACCTCAGACGCATAAATATTCGCTTCTGTTTTCACTTTTTCGTCGGGCAGGCCAACATCTTCGACAGGAACCAAGCCCGCCCCTGTCCTGACCTTGCGACTGCGCAATTCGTTGATCCACAGATTGTGCATCATCCGAAACAGCCAGCGATCCAAATGTGTGTTTGGATCAAAAAGTTCGGCCTTTTCAATGGCACGTACGCAGGTCTGTTGTGACAGATCCTCGGCCCAATCGCGCTTTGTTGTCAGTGACAGCGCATAGCGCCAGAGCCGCGGGTAAACCGCTGGCAATCCATCGCGCACAATCTCCTGCGGCGAGCCTCGATTTTTTTTTCGAATAATCTCGCGATCAGAAGCGTTGGTGTTCGAAGGCTGGCGCACGTTCAGTTTTCTACTATGGAACTTAGGGAGAGATACGACATGATTTCATTAACACGGGTATGCGCATTTGCGTGCCTTATGGCAAGCGCAGCGATTGCGGGTGAAACGCCCTCGGCGCCAGGTGCCGAAGTCTACATCGCAAATCTGCAAAATGGTGCCGAAGTGACAGGACCCGTTACAGTTTTGTTCGGTCTGAAAGGTATGGGCGTGGCGCCTGCGGGCACCGAGGCCGAGAACACAGGCCATCATCACGTTTTGCTGAACCGTGTGCCGTTTGGTGAGCATGAAGAAGATGCCGACATGCTGGAAACTGGCATCTATGCGGATGAAAACCACATCCATTTTGGCAAAGGCCAGACTGAAACCGTGTTGGATCTGCCCGTGGGCACGCACACGATCCAGCTAGTTTTGGGCGACTTGTATCATGTGCCGCATAATCCGCCGGTCATGTCCGAACAGATTACGATCACTGTAAAGTAACGAGTGTTCGGGGCCGCGCACCTTGCCGTGCGGCCCCGGTTCTTTTCGCTATAGCGTCGCGGCGAGGCGGGTGCCTTGATCAATCGCGCGCTTTGCATCCAGTTCGGCAGCCACATCTGCGCCACCGATGACATGCACGCTGGTGCCCGCCGCCTCCAGCTTGTCGGCGAGCGCGCGCAAGGGTTCTTGCCCCGCGCACAAAACGACAGTGTCGGCCGGGATCACTTGCGGATTTTCCCGCGCCTCACCGATAGAGATGTGCAGGCCTGCGTCGTCGATGCGTTCGTAATTCACGCCACCCACAAAGTTTACGTCTTTCATCTTGAGGGCCGCACGGTGGATCCAGCCTGTGGTTTTGCCCAGCCGCTTGCCGTGCTTCTCCATTTTGCGCTGCAACAAGGCCACCTGACGTGCGGGCGCTTCGGGCTGTGGGCCTTCCGGTGCGAGGCCTGCGCGATGCTCCGCCGGGTCGGCGACGCCCCATTCGCGCATCCATTGGGGCAGGTTCTCGGTCGGGCTTTCGCCTTCGTGGACCAGATACTCTGATACGTCAAAGCCAATGCCGCCTGCGCCGATAACGGCAACCGTCTTGCCCGCCTTGTGGGTTCCGTTCAGGATATCAATATAGCTGACAACCCCTTCCCGGTCCTGGCCGGGAATGCCGGGGTCGCGCGGCGTGACGCCGGTGGCGATGATCACGTCGTCAAAACCTTGCAGCGTCGCCTCGGTCGCCTCGGTGTTCAGTTGCACATCGATCCCATGCACATCCACCATCGTGGCGAACCAATCGACAAAGCCGTGGAACTCTTCCTTGCCCGGGATCTGCTTGGCCAGGTTCAATTGCCCGCCAATCTGGCCCGACTTTTCAAAGACGGTCACCTTATGCCCGCGTTCGGCGCAGGCGATGGCGGTCGACAGACCAGCCGGACCCGCGCCGACAATGCCAATGGTTTTGGCCGTCTCGGCAGGGGCGATCTGCAGCTCTGTTTCGTGACAGGCGCGGGGGTTCACAAGGCAAGAGGTCAGCTTGCCGGAAAAAGTGTGGTCCAGGCAGGCCTGGTTGCAGGCAATGCACGGCGCGATCTGAGCCGCGCGATTGCCCGCGGCTTTGGCCACAAAGTTGGGATCTGCGAGCATCGGACGCGCCAGTGACACCATATCGGCGCAGCCTTCTGCCAGAACCTCTTCGGCGACTTCGGGCGTGTTGATCCGGTTCGATGTGATCAGCGGGACCGACACATGCCCCATCAGCTTCTTGGTCACCCAGGCAAAGGCGCGGCGCGGAACAGAGGTTGCGATTGTGGGGATGCGCGCCTCGTGCCAGCCGATACCGGTATTGATGATCGTGGCGCCAGCCTTTTCGACCTCTTTGGCCAATTGGATCACCTCTTCGGTGGTGGACCCGTTTGGCACAAGATCGATCATCGACAGCCGGTAGATGATGATGAAGTTCGTGCCGACCGCTTCGCGCACGCGGCGCACGACCTCGATGGGCAGACGCATCCGGTTCTCATAGGACCCGCCCCAGCGATCTTCGCGCTTGTTGGTATGCGTGACCAGAAACTGGTTCAGGAAGTAGCCCTCGGACCCCATGATCTCGACACCGTCATAGCCTGCCGCCTGCGCCAGAACGGCGGCTTGCACGATGTCACTGATCTGCTTTTCGATCCCGTCTTCGTCCAGTTCGGTTGGCGGGAAGGGCGAGATGGGCGACTTGATGGGGGATGGGGCTACGCATTTCGGACCATAGGCATAGCGACCTGCATGCAAGATCTGCATCGCGATCTTGCCACCGGCGTCCTGCACGCGTTGCGTGACCACGCTGTGGTTCTTCACATCCTCTTGGGTGGTCATCATCGCGGCACCCGGCAAAACGGACCCTTCAAGGTTCGGACCGATCCCGCCTGTGACCATCAGTGCCACATCGCCGCGCGCTCGTTCTGCATAAAACTCGGCAACCCGGTTCCAGTCGCGCGTCTCTTCCAGCCCGGTGTGCATCGAGCCCATAAGCACGCGATTTTTCAACGTGGTGAAGCCCAGATCCAACGGGGCCAGCATATTTGGGTACTGCGTCATCCTACGACCTCCCTAAAGTCCGCATCTCATAAGTCGCACGTCGCGGGCCTTTGTCCACGTCGACGCGGCGTCATGCCTGCTTTCGCCGCACGCACGCTTGCCGCTTGAGATAGGGCGCAGGATCGGGGAAACAGGGGCGACCCAGCGGAGAGGCCGATGACCCCAGAAGAGATTTCCAAACTGCCCTATCGTCCGTGCGTGGGCATCATGATCCTCAACGCCCAAGGCGAAGTCTTTGTCGGCGAGCGCATCGACACCACCAGCGCCTGGCAGATGCCGCAAGGCGGTGTCGATAAGGGCGAGGCGCCGCGCGCGGCCGCCTTGCGCGAGTTGTGGGAGGAAACCGGGATCACGGCGGACCTGGCCGAGGTCATTGACGAAAGCGACGACTGGCTGCCCTATGATCTGCCGCATGACTTGGTGCCCAAGCTCTGGAAGGGTAAGTATCGCGGCCAAAAACAGAAGTGGTTTCTGCTGCGGTTTTCTGGAACCGACGAACAGATCAACATCGAAACCGAACACCCTGAGTTCGGGCGCTGGCGTTGGATGCCCACCGATCAGCTTTTGGACAACATCGTGCCGTTCAAGAAGTCCGTCTATGCCGCCGTTCTGGACGCGTTTGCCGAGCATTTGGCATGAAATGGGCCCTGCGCGTCCTCGCCGCCGTGGTCCCAGGCCCGGCTTTGGCGCTGTCATGTTTGCCCTTTGGCGTCACAGATGCCTATTTGGAAGCCGAAGCCAGCAATGACCGATACATCGTCGTGGTCGGGGACCTGACGTTCGATCCTGCCGCGCTTCCAAAAACCGACTGGGCCAATCAGGCCGCCACGCCGGATCGCGCGGTTTTTTATGGTGCGATGGATGGGGCAAGTTGGTCGGGCAACCGGTTTGGCCGCGCTTTTGTTGGCCGTGTAACCCTGAACTTTGAATGCGCTGGGCCCTGGTGTGCCTCGGCCGAGACGGGCCAAAAGACGGTCGCCTTTCTGCGCGAAGTGGGTCCAACCTATGTGGCTGATATTCGCCCCTGCGGTGGGATGATCTTTCAGAATGTGGATCGCGCTGCGATGCAGGATCTCACGCAGTGCCTTAAAGGAGGTTCCTGCGCCCCGTCAGAATTGCCTAGATGAGCGGCGTCACTTGTCCGGCCTTGGCTGGGTAGATGCCCAACCGCCGGGGATCATTCGCAATCTCAACCGCCCGCTTTGTCGGAGTAAAGCCAGAGCGGATGTAAAATCCGAGCGCCTGCGGGCTGTCGATGGTACAGGTGTGCAGGTGAAAGCGCATCGCACCGCCGTCAAACGCCCGCTCAATCGCGCGGTCCATCAAAAAGGCACCCGCGCCCGCGCCGATGAGGTCGCTCGTCAGCCCAAAGTAAGCCAGCTCACACGCGCCATCCTCGCGAAAATCCAACTCCAATAGGGCTTCCGCCTGCCCATCCTTACGCAGCGTGTAAAGTTCGACACGTGGGTGTTTCAGGATCGCGCGCAGCGTGTCGTCATCCAAGCCAAGCCGCCCGAACCAAAGCCAATCTTCGCCGACGCGCCGGAAGAGATCGCGATAGGCGTCAATGTCCGGCTCGAGCGGGCCAAAGGTCACGTCATCCGGGCAGGGCACACCGCGCAGTTGCGGTGCTGTCATCTCTAAATAGGTGACGACCATCGCCAGTTTGCCCGGCGGGACGTCATGAAACCCGTCTGCAAGGGTCATACCAAACCGGCGGAGCGAAACTCTTGCAGCATGTTTTTCTGAGGGCGCGGGCCGACATGGCTGATCACTTCGGCGGCGCAGACGTTGCCCATCTTGCCGCAGACATCCAGGTCAAAGCCGCTGGCCAGACCGTAGAGGAACCCAGCCGCAAACTGATCGCCCGCGCCGGTTGCATCCACCGGAACAACGGTGTCCACAGGCAGGTCATGGCGGTTTCCATAGCCAATGATTGTCACACCGTCGCCCGAGCGGGTGCAGACCAAAAGCGGCGCGATCTCAGACGCCTTGCCCAGTGCCAGTTCCAGATCATCGGTCTCGTAGAGCGATTTGATCTCGTGCTCGTTGCCGATCACATAGTCCAGGTCATTCTCGATCATCGACAGAAAATCATCACGGTGGCGTTCGACGCAGAAAGGGTCTGAAATCGCAATACCTGCGATGCCGCCTGCGTTTCGCGTCGCGCGCGCGGCCGCACGGAACGCGTCCTTCCCTTTGTCTTTGTCAAAGAGGTAACCTTCCAAGAACATAATCTCTGCCTCGCCTGCGACATCTTCGGACACGTCATCTGGCCCCAGTTCTGCGGAAATGCCCAGATAGGTGTTCATCGACCGCTCCCCATCGGGCGAAACGAAGATCATCGACCGCGATGTTGGCAACTCGCCGCCTTGCACAGGCGGGTTCACGAAATCTGTCCCGTCATCGGCCATCGCCTGGGCATAGAACCGACCCAAGGCATCATCATGCACCCGCCCAATAAAGGCCGTTGGCAAGCCCAATGCACCCACACCTGCAATGGTGTTGGCGACGGAGCCACCAGGCGTTTGCACCCGCTCTGTCATGCCAGCGTAAAGGACTTCGCCCCGATCCTTTTCGATCAGAGTCATCATCCCCTTGTCGATCCCCATCAGCTCTAGAAAGGAATCGTCGGCCGGGCTGATCACATCGACGATGGCATTGCCGATCCCGACGAGTTTGTATTTGGTCATTGTGTCTTCTCCTCGAAGGGACAGAGGTCTTTGATGATGCAGGCGGGGCATTTCGGTTTGCGCGCCACACAGATGTAGCGACCATGCAGTATCAGCCAATGGTGTGCATGGAGTTGAAAATCGGCAGGCACATTGTCTTCAATCGCCCGTTCAACAATATCAACTGTCTTGCCGGGCGCGATGCCCGTACGATTTCCGACACGGAATATATGTGTATCAACGGCCTGCGCGGGGTGCTTCCACCACATATTCAGCACGACGTTCGCCGTCTTGCGACCAACACCCGGCAACCCCACCAGCGCCGCGCGCGAGTTCGGAACCTCGCCGCCATAGTCGTCGACTAGGATCTTGCTTAGCTTGATGACGTTCTTCGCCTTTTGCCGAAAGAGACCGATGGTTTTGATGTACTCCGTCAGCCCCTCTTCCCCAAGATCAAGCATCTTCTGCGGCGTATCTACAACTTTGAAAAGCGGCCCTGTCGCCTTGTTCACACCGGCATCTGTGGCCTGCGCAGAGAGAGCCACCGCAACCACCAGCGTATAGACATTGACGTGATGTAACTCGCCTTCTGGCGCGGCATCAGACGCTTCGAAACGGGAGAAAATCTCGCGCAGGGTTTGATAGGGCAGTTGTTTCGCCATGCGCCCTTTTGGCAATGCCGACCCGGCGCGACAAGGGCCTTTGTCCTTAACAGTGCGGAAAGGGTGGGAATGTTACCACCGTGATCGGTGATAGGTGAGATATGCGCGCAGATTCCTTTCGGCTTTTTCCATTTTCGCAGTTTGCACATGATGCAACGCAGGGCATCTTTGAAAGCGCTGCTGGCGAAGACCCTGCAAACAGCGAACGGGCCCTTCACATAACTGTTGACGCCTCTGGCCATGCCGAGGCGCGGGTTGTCGATCCGTCCGGCGCAGACTTGGCGCATGGCGACTTACAGATTGCGCGATACATTGAGCTTTCGTTGCAAACAGGCAAGCAACGGTTTTGGGCGGCCGAGGTTGCTGTTGACGGCGTTCGGCAGGGTGTGGTGACGCGCGCAACGCCGCAGGCGGGGTTTGTTTATGATGTGACGTATCAACGGGATTTGCCAAAGCTGAACCAAGCGGGACAGCCTTGGTCCGGGGCATGGCTTGCTCCGGGCACACTTGTGTCCACGACAGAAGGCGATCAACCGGTCGAATGGCTTGAAAGCGGGATGCGCGTCATCACCCGTGACCGTGGTGCCCAGCCACTTGCGATCGTTTTGCGCCAACGCTTTCCCGCCGAGATGCTGAACCACGTCATGGTCTCGTTGCCGCAAAGTGGAGAGGAGGCCGAAGGGGCCGATGACCTATTGACCGTGTCGCCGGCGACCTGCGTTTTGCTGCGCGATCCGCTGTGCGACCTGAATTTTGGTGCGCATGAGGTTCTCGCGCCGGCGGGCTCGATCGGGGTGCAGGAATATGTGGGCCAACCCGGAAAGTTCGTCACGCTGACCGGTCTTGTCTTTGCGTCGCACGAACTGGTGCAAACCAGCGGTGGTTGGCTTGGCTCTTGGTTTTGGAGCGAGGATGCGATGGCGGAATTGAACGGCTTGCAGATCTTGCAAGCCTTGCGCGTTCTTGGATTAGCACACCGCCAGCAATACGCGGCCCGAACAGTGTTAACCCAAGAAGAGGCGGTACTTGTCCGCCCAGAAACATCTGTACCAGGGGTGATCGACACCCTGATCGCGTGACGCCCGCGCAACAGACGCAATGCGCAATTTCCGGGTCGCGATGCTGCATAGGGCGGCTTAAACTCGCGCTATGGAACAGATTGATCAACAAACTGACTATCACTACCACGTCATGCGCCGTGCGATTGAGCTTATCGACGCAGCGGAGGCACCTCTGTCGCTGGCAGATATGTCTTCGCACATGCAAATGAGCCCGGCGCATTTTCAGCGGCTTTTTTCCAGTTGGGTTGGCGTATCGCCGAAGCGCTATCAGCAGTACCTCGCGCTCGGGCATGCAAAGTCGCTTTTGACAGATCGCTTCACGACCCTGGAAACCGCCATGGCAACAGGTTTGTCTGGCACGGGGCGTCTGCATGATCTCTTTCTGCGGTGGGAGGCGATGAGCCCTGGCGATTATGCCCGCCGCGGTGCGGGCTTGACGATCATGTATGCCTGGCTTCCTTCGCCGTTCGGGGAGGCTCTGGTTATGGGCACGTCGCGCGGCCTATGTGGCATGGCCTTTTCGGCGGAGCACGGGCGCGATTGGGCCTGGGCCGACATGACCGGTCGCTGGCCCGAGGCGACGTACCGGGAAGATCAGATGGCCCTAAAGCCCTGGGCAGAGGCCGCGTTTTCGCAACAAGGTGAGGCGGCCTTACATCTCATCGGCGCTCCGTTTCAGATCCAGGTTTGGGAGGCGCTGTTGCGCATCCCCTCCGGCCACGTCACGACATATTCCGAAATCGCGGCGAGCATTGGGCGTCCGCGCGCCGTTCGCGCGGTCGGAACAGCTGTGGGCCGAAATCCGGTCAGCTGGCTCATCCCCTGTCATCGGGCACTGCGCAAATCGGGCGCTCTTGGCGGCTACCACTGGGGCTTACCCATGAAACGCGCGATGCTGGCCTATGAGTCGGCGCGCGAAGACGCCAAATCGGCGTAGGGTGCGGCACCGCCCGCACCCCGACTTGGAAGGCTCAGTTCATCAGCCCTGCGTGCCGCAGGCCGTCATCGACAAGGGCTTTCGTCGCATCGCTCAACTCTGTAAGAGGCAATCTCACCTCATCGGTACACAGTCCCAGCTTGGACATGGCGTATTTTGCACCGCAAAGACCGGGTTCGGTAAAGATAGCCTTGTGCAACGGCATCAACTGATCCTGCAATTCTAAGGCCCGGCTGTAGTCACCTTCCAAGCAAGCAACCTGCATCTGCGAGAGCATCGCAGGTGCAACATTTGCCGTAACAGATATACATCCCACGCCTCCTTGTGCATTGAAGCCGTGGGCAGTTGCGTCCTCTCCGGACAGCTGAATGAAGTCAGCGCCGCACGTGATCCGTGTGTCGCAGACGCGCGCAAGATCGCCTGTTGCGTCTTTTACGCCAACGATGCGGGGCAACTTTGCCAGCTCGCCCATTGTCTCGGGGCTCATATCCACAACTGAACGGCCCGGGATATTGTAGATGATGATCGGAATATCCGCAGCGTCATGAAGCGCGGTGAAATGCGCGATCATTCCGCGTTGTGTCGGCTTGTTATAGTAGGGCGTCACGACCAAAGCCGCAGTCGCTCCGACCTGGGCGGCATGTTCGACAAACCGAATAGCCTCCGTCGTATTGTTAGATCCTGCACCTGCAATGACGGGAACACGCCCTGCCGCAGCTTTCACGACCGTTTCAATCACGGTTTCGTGTTCCTCATGGCTAAGCGTCGGGCTCTCGCCGGTCGTGCCGACTGGGACCAGGCCGTGTGACCCTTCGCCAATGTGCCATTCCACCAGCTTTTTCAGGGTCTCCAGATCCAAAGCGCCGTTGCGAAACGGCGTGACGAGGGCT
>CAWUIP010000099.1:0-12923 GCA_963922415.1 uncultured Aliishimia sp.
AGATCATCGCCGGTGTCGTGGCCGACAGTCTTGAGGCGGCGCGCGATGCGGCCGAAGCAATTGTGGTCGACATCACGGATCTGCCAGCGCAGGTTGATATGGCGGCGGCACTGGAAGAGGGCGCGGCGAAGGTCCATGACGATCTGACCTCCAACCTTTGCTATGATTGGGGTTTTGTCGAAGAGAATAAGGGGGCTGTCGAAGAGGCGATTGCCAATGCGGCGCATGTGACGACGCTGGAATTGGTCAACAACCGGCTTGTCGCCAACCCGATGGAGCCGCGCGTGGCCGTAGGCGACTATGATCGCTCGTCCGATGACAGCACACTCTATACAACCTCGCAAAACCCGCACGTGATCCGCCTGTTGATGGGCGCGTTTGTGTTGGGCATCCCAGAGCACAAGTTGCGGGTAGTGGCCCCCGACGTGGGCGGTGGCTTTGGCACAAAGATCTTCCACTACGCTGAAGAAGCCTTCTGCACCTTCGCGGCGAAGGCGATCAATCAGCCCGTGAAGTGGACGTCGACCCGGACGGAGGCGTTTATCTCGGACGCGCATGGTCGTGACCACGTGACCACGATCGAATTGGCGCTGGATGCGGACAATAACTTCACTGCGATCCGGACCTCCACCCTGGCAAATATGGGCGCATATCTGTCGACCTTCGCGCCGTCCGTGCCGACTTGGCTGCATGGCACGCTGATGGCGGGCAACTACAAAACGCCGGTGATCTACGTGAATGTGAAGGCCGTCTTCACCAACACCGTGCCGGTCGATGCCTATCGCGGCGCTGGGCGGCCCGAGGCGACATTCCAGTTGGAGCGGGTCATCGACAAAGCCGCGCGCGAGTTGGGCGTGGATCCGATTGCCTTGCGGCGTCAGAACTTTGTGACTGAGTTCCCCTACGAGACGCCGGTTGCGGTGGCTTATGACACCGGCGACTACAATGGTACGATGGATGTGCTTGAAAACATGGCCGATCTGTCGGGCTTCGAGGCGCGTCGCAAAGCGTCTGAAGCCAAAGGCATGCTGCGCGGTCTGGGCGTGAACTGCTACATTGAGGCCTGCGGCATTGCGCCGTCGAACCTTGTGGGGCAGCTTGGCGCGCGTGCAGGCCTTTACGAAAGTGCCACCGTGCGTGTGAACGCCACGGGTGGCTTGGTTGTCATGACCGGCTCGCACAGCCACGGGCAGGGGCACGAGACCACCTTCCCGCAGGTCATTGCCGAGATGATCGGGATTGACGAGAGCATGGTTGAGATCGTGCACGGCGACACCGACAAAGTGCCGATGGGCATGGGCACCTATGGCTCGCGTTCGATCGCAGTGGGCGGCTCGGCCATGGTGCGGGCAGCCGAGAAGATCATCAACAAGACCAAGAAGATCGCGGCACACCTATTGGAAGCGTCCGAGACCGATATCGAACTGGCCGATGGCACGTTCAGCGTTGCGGGCACCGACAAGTCGGTGGCGTGGGGCGATGTTTGCCTCGCCGCCTATGTGCCACACAATTACCCGCTGGAGGATATCGAGCCGGGCCTAGAAGAGACCGCGTTCTACGATCCGTCAAACTTCACCTATCCTGCCGGCGCCTATGCTTGCGAGGTTGAAGTGGATCCCGATACGGGCAAGGTCACCATCGAGCGGTTCTCGGCCGCCGATGATTTTGGCAATATCATCAACCCCATGATCGTCTCGGGGCAGGTCCATGGCGGGCTGGCGCAGGGCATCGGGCAGGCGCTTTTGGAGAACTGCGCCTATGATGAGAACGGCCAACTTCTGAGCGCGTCTTACATGGATTACGCCATGCCGCGCGCGGATGATGTGCCCTTCTATGATGTGGACCATTCCAGCCAGACGCCGTGCACGCACAATCCTTTGGGTGTGAAGGGCTGTGGTGAGGCGGGGGCGATTGGATCGCCGCCTGCCGTCGTCAACGCGGTTGTCGATGCGTTGCAATCGGCAGGCAAGGACGTGACACATATTGATATGCCGCTCACCCCGTCCCGCGTCTGGGCTGCGATGAACGCGTAAAGCTGGGCGAGGGGCGCTGCCCCTCGCGCTCCCCGGAGTATTTTGGAACAATGAAGGGCAGGGTGCCTTTCGAGGAGAGACGAGATGTATAACTTTGAGTTTGAACAGCCCAGCAGTGTCGCAGATGCGGTTGCCGCCTTGGGTGCCGAAGAGGCGCAAGCCTTGGGCGGTGGTCAAACGCTGATCCCGACGTTGAAACAGCGCTTGGCGAGCCCATCGGTGTTGGTGAGCCTGACAGGCATTGCCGAGATGAAGGGGGTTTGCACCAATGATGCGGGCGAGATCTGCATTGGTGGGGCGACCAACCACGCGACTGTGACGGCTGAGGCGGGCGGGTATCCGGCCCTTGCGGCCCTTGCGTCGCATATCGGGGATCCTGCGGTGCGCAACCGGGGCACCATTGGCGGGAGCCTCGCCAACAATGATCCGGCGGCCTGTTATCCGGCAGCAGTGTTGGGCTCGGGCGCCACTGTAGTGACCAATAGCCGCGAGATCGCGGCAGATGATTACTTCCAAGGCATGTTCACCACAGCGCTGGAGGACGGGGAGATCATCACCGAGGTGCGTTTCCCGGTGCCGGAGAAGGCGAATTACCAGAAGTTTGTGCAGCCTGCGTCGCGCTTTGCGATGGTGGGTGTTTATGTTGCGAAATATGCCGATGGTGTACGGGTCGCTGTGACTGGCGCGTCGGAAGATGGTGTCTTCCGCTGGACAGAGGCGGAGACGGCGCTGTCGGCGAACTTCTCGGCGGATGCGGTGCCAGCAGCACCTGCAGCCGACGGCATGATTGGGGATCTACACGGCACGCCCGCCTATCGCGCGCATCTTATTGCGGTGATGACCAAGCGGGCTGTTGACGCGGCAGCCTAGACCTTACAAAAAAGTTAACCTGGAAAAGACCCTACGGGGTCTTTTTCGCGTTTTGGGTTAGAGGGCAGACCACAGGCCCAAGGCGCCCACGAGGACCAGGCTGAGCGCCCAGAGGCGTTCCAGATCGATCCAGCTTTTGCGGATCGCGTCGAGGCCGAGCCAGCGGTAGACCCCCCAAGCCAGTGCGCCGCCTGAGGCCATCATCATGATGGTGTGGGCCACAGCGACCACGAGGCCGATCCAGACGTTGCGCATCAGGCTGGCGGCGGCTTGGTGGCCTGCGTCCAGCGTCTCAATCGCGCAGAGGCCCAAGTAGATGGGCACCAGCATCAGCGCCGCTCCGTGGGCCAAAGCCACAAGGAAAGACCAAAGGCCAAGGCGGTTTGGCGGCACGCGCGCCAAGAACCGCGGGTGGCGTTGCGTGATCAAGAGCCATAGGCCCAAGGCAATGACGATCAATCCGGCGCTGATCCGGATGTGGCGCTCGTACTCGGCCAACACAAGCATCAGCGTGAACGGCAAGAGAATGCCCAGCATCGCCAGGAAATGGCCCAGCGACAGCGAGCCCAAAGCCCGCAGCAGCGCGCTTTCGCGGCGCTCGGGCTTCAACTCCATCAGCGCAGACGAGACCGCAAGCGGCCAGCCCATGCCAGGGTTGAGCCCGTGATAGAGGCCAGAGAGGAGCACGGCGAGCCAAAGACCCGCCGCGCCATCAAGTCCAAACATCGGTGCCTAGACCGATGGGTAGCAGAAGCTATCGGTAGAGCAATCGCCACCCTCAAGCCGGATCTGGTGCGAGCGGTACCCGTCTGGGAACTCGACCCAGAAGTTTTCATCCAGCGTCAGACCGCCACCTTCGCCCACATTGGCCATGACCATCGCAGCCCCGCGCTCGCCTGGATAGAACTGATCGTCCCAGGTAGAGTAGAGCGAGTTGGTCCAATAGACGCGCTTGCCGTCGCGGCTGATCTCAACCATTTGCGGGCCATAGCCGAAGTCTTTGCCATTGGGGTGCTTGGTCTTTTTGACGATGCCGCCGATCTCAACCTTGCCCGCGAGGACTGGGTTCAAGGGGTCGGACACATCATATTGGTGCATCTCGCCCTGACCCCAACACGCGACGTAGAGGTATTTGTCGTCGAGGCTCAGATCGATATCGGTCACGAGTGCCGGCACCGCGCCGAAGCCTTTGAGAAGCTCGGGCAGGTCGTCTGCGTCCGCAGGTTGGGGCGGGATGGTGATGACCTTCTTGGCGTCAAAGGTGCCGTCTTCCTTCTGCCACCATGTGAAGATCGCGCCTTCAAGGTTGGTGGTATCGACGACGACGCCGACAAAGCCGTGTTGCTTGACCGGGTCATGGGCTGGGCGGATTTCCAGCGCCATCTGGTGGTTTTCGCCCAGATCGATGGTCTGTGTCACTTTGCGCCCGCGCAGATCCCAGAAATGGATCTTGTGGCCGTATTTGTTGCTCAGAAGGTCTTCAGCGACGATACCGTTTTCAAACTGTGGCGGCAGAGCCCATTCCGAACTGACCATGTAGTCGCGCGGCAGGTTCCACCAGAAGTCATAGTGCTTGTCCTGCACGCCGCGTTCGATTTCGTAGCGACCGATGATGTCGAAGGTCTGGCAATCCAGAATGAAGATACCGGGAGGGCCATCGGTGCCGTCTTCGCCGCCGCCACCCAGGGTCGAGACATAGATGCCTTCGGGGCCGCAATGGATGGTGTGGGGACGCGAATAGCCTGTCTTGGCAAAGACTTCTTCGGGTTCAATGATCTTGTGGATCTTGGTGTCCAGCGGATCCTTAACGTCGATCACGTAAATCCGGCTGGAGCGGATACCAGGGATGATCAGATAGCGGCGCTCAAGAAATGCGTGGCCGGTCAGCGGCGACAGGGCCGAAGAGCAAGCGTTCCAGCCAAAGTGGTGAAACTCGTCGCCCTTGTTGGGCATGATCAGCTGGTGCACAATTTCACCGTAGCTGTCCGAGCTTGGGTTCACATCGACAACCGCCAGACCATCGGGCTGGCTGCCGTCGGGGCTGAGCATCAGCGTGAAAGCATAGTTTTCGACCGGTGCCTCCATGGCCGATTTCGGCGATGGATAGAACGTTGGATCTGGTCTTAAGTTCATAAAATTTCTCCCATTTTCAATCCGGGAGACGTGCAATGTGCCTATTTTTAGGGTGACACTTTATGCGCATTACCCGGATAGCTGGAAGTGTTGCGGCCAAGACTGGCTTCGGTCAAGCGAATTGTCAGTCATTTGGCACAAACTAGGAAAGATGCCAGACGACCTCTTGCGCGGCCACGTGGCCCTTAAGCTTCACGGGAAGCTCCCGCCGGCCAATTTCGGTGCATGTGTATCGCGCGCTGTGCGCCGACAAAACATTGGCGTCTTCGATGGAAAATGGTGGGCCATCCATTTCCGATTGATCGTATTCAAAGCAGATCAAAAGCTGCGGTGCCCCGCCGGTGATCTTATGCAAAAGGGCAGCGTAGTCTTCGCGCAACCCGGTTGGCAGCGCCACAAGGGCTGCGCGGTCGTAGATTGCGTCGACGGGACCAAGCTGGGCGGCAGAAAGCTCAAAGATGTCGCCCGCATAAAGGTCAATGCCCGGGCCGGAATAGCGCTTGAGCGATCCGACCTCTTCGATTTCGGGGCTTACGTTATGCTCCTCGAAATATTGCGCGACGGCGGTTTCTGACAGCTCTGCGCCCGTGACACGGTAGCCTTCGGATAGCATCCAGGTCATGTCCAAGGACTTGCCCGCCAGCGGCACGAACACATGCGCGCCGGGCGACAGGCCCAAGGCAGGCCAATGGGTGACCATCATCTTATTTGCGCGCGGTTGGTGAAAGCCCTGTTCGTCATGGGTCCACATTTCGTGCCAAAACGCGTGATCCATTGCCTGGTCCTTTCCCTGCCGCTGGTGCGATTACCTTCGGTCAGAGACCCGCGCTGCACAAGTGGCAGGCCTGTGCAAAAACGCAAATCGCCGGGGCGGATGCTCCCGGCGATAGGTGTTTGGATCGGCGTGAGATCAGCCTTTTTGCGGCAAAGGCCCAATCATCATGACCATCTGGCGGCCTTCCATCTTGGGCATGTTTTCGATCTTGCCCAATTCTTTGACATCCTCTGCCACGCGTTCCAGCAGCTCGCGGCCCAGGTTCTGGTGCGCCATTTCGCGACCACGAAAGCGCAGCGTCACTTTAACCTTGTCACCGTTTTCCAAGAATTTGAAAACGTTGCGCATTTTCACGTCGTAATCATGCGTGTCGGTGTTGGGGCGGAACTTCACCTCCTTCACCTCGATGATCTTCTGCTTCTTGCGCGCTTCGGATTCGCGTTTTTGCTGTTCGTACTTAAATTTGCCAAAATCCATGATCTTGCAGACCGGCGGATTGGCATTTGGGGAAATTTCAACAAGGTCGAGACCTGCTTGTTCGGCCATATCCATGGCTTTGGCAGGGTGGACGACGCCGACATTTTCTCCTTCGGCACCGATCAGGCGAATTTCCGGCGCTCTGATACGGTCGTTGACGCGCGGGCCGGTTTCACGTTGCGGCGGCGCGTTGTGGGGTCTTCTGGCGATGGTGGTCTTCCTTTGGTTGTGTACGGAATGAGGCCGCAACTTAACCAACAGGGGCCCAACTTTCAAGGTGCGAAAGGCCGGTTGGCGGAATGTAACCGTCTAATCCAGAAACGCCTTTTCGACCACAAACTGCGCGGGCTTTGAATTGGCGCCTTCTTCCAAGCCGTAGCCTTCCAGCATCTCTTTGAGTTCCAGGTTGAACGCCAAGTTGCCGCAGATCATTGCGCGGTCGGTTTCAGGGTTCAACTCGGGCACGTCCAGATCGGCAAAGCAGTCGCCCGACCGCATCAGATCGGTGATGCGGCCCATCTTTGGGCTCTCTTCGCGCGTGGTCGTCGGGTAGTAGCGGATCTTATCGGCAAAGCCATCGCCTATGAGTTCGGCCAACATCTCGTCTTGGCGGATGCTGTCGATCAGGTCACGGCCATAAGTCAGTTCACCCACTTCGCGGCACGTGTGGGTGATGATGACCTCGTCATAATCCTCATAGGTCTGAGGTTCGCGCAAGAGCGATGCAAAGGGCGCAAAGCCGGTGCCAGTTGCAAAGAACCAGAGCCGTTTGCCTGGCAAAAGTGCGTCATGCACCAGCGTGCCCACAGGTTTGGGCCGCAGGATGATCTGGTCGCCAGGCTTGATATGTTGCAGGCGCGAGGTCAGCGGGCCGTCCGGCACTTTGATGGAGTAGAACTCTAATTCTTCGTCCCAAGACGGTGAGGCGATGGAATAGGCGCGCAGCAGTGGCTTTTGCTTGCCGGTTTTGGGGTCTGGGTCGCCCATCAGGCCGATCATCACAAATTCGCCCGACCGGAACCGCAGTGATGCAGGTCGCGTGCAGCGGAAGCTAAAGAGACGGTCAGTATAGTGTTGTACGTTCGTGACTGTCTGCGCGTCGGGCAGAGCGGGTGTGGCTTTGACAGCGGTTGTTTCGTTCACAGGCGTTTGCTCGGTCATAGGTGTGTCAAGGTGAGTTTACACTCACCGCCTCAAACTGGGAAGTGGGATTGTCGAATGGAAGGGGGGTGCGCGCCTTAGCCGCGCAGCCGGGCTTGATAGTGGTGGTCCTGCCAATTCGCGCGAAACTGCCATTGGTCTTCGGGCTGACGCGCGGCCAGCGCGTCCGAGATCTCGACCTCGTCAAAGCCTGCACGACGTGCCATGGCGTATTGATCGGCCAGGATGTGACCGGCTGCCCGCAACCGACCTTTGTAGCCACGCAGGCGCAACATACGCGCGATGGTAAAGCCGCGGCCATCGGCAGAGGCGGGGAAGTCGACGCGGATCAGTGTGGCGGACAGGGGAATTGTGTCCGGGTCGACGTCTGAGGCCACATCAAGCCCGGCGGTGTCATTGGCGGCCTCGCCGAGAGCCACAAATCCGTGGGTCCAGTCATCGGCCACAAAGCCGGTATCTTTGATCAGCTGTGTCATATGCTTGCTCCTTGGCGCACCAGTTTGCCGTTCACAAAGTGGATGCCGCATTCGTCTTTGTCGCTGTTTGCCCACCGGCCCGAGCGCGCGTCGGCCCCGTCGGCGACGGGTGACGTGCAGGGCGCGCAGCCGATAGAGGGGTAGCCCCGCGCCACCAGCGGGTGCCGGGGCAGGTCGTTTTCATCCATGTAACTGCGCAGGTCTTGCGCGCTCCACTGCACCAGCGGGTTGACTTTGATCCGGTCCGCGCCGCGCTCTGCCTCGAAGAACTCCAGATGCGCACGGGTCCCCGATTGGAAGCGTTTGCGGCCCGTCACCCACGCGTCCATGCCCTTCAACGCGGTCTGCAGAGGCTGGGTTTTGCGCAGCGCGCAGCAGGCGTCAGTGTCGCGCTGGTGCAGCGTGTTGTCGCGATCTGCAGCCCCATTGGCACCGTTTGTCAGTCGCAGCACACCCGTAAGCCCCAAATGCGCGGCCAACTCGGTTTGATACGCCAGTGTCTCGGGAAAGAGCATCTGCGTGTCGATCATCCAAACGGGCATATCGCGATCCACAAGCGAAACCATGTGCAACAGCACCGCCGCCTCTGCGCCGAAAGACGACACAACGGCCACACGCCCCATCTCGGTCGCACTGTAGTGCAGCACGTCAATGGCCGAATGATGCCGGAACCGCGCGTTCAGCACCGCCACCTGCGCGTCAAGCTGCAGCGCGCGCGCAGGGTGGTGGAAGTGGCTTTTGGGCGAAAAAAGCGACATTATTCTGCCGCCACCGCTTCGGCGGGGTAGAGCGCGGCCTTGAAAGGGCCCAGCCCCACACGGCGATAGGTGTCCAGAAACGTCTCTTCGGCACTGTCGCGCAGATCGAGATAGGCATAGACCAAACGCTCAATCGCGGGGATGATTTCCTCTGCCGAAAAGCCAGGGCCGGCACGGTCACCAATGGCCGCGTTTTCCGAGCCGTCACCGCCCAGCGTGATCTGGTAGTTTTCCACGCCTGCGCGGTCGAGACCCAAGATCCCGATATGGCCCACATGGTGGTGCCCGCAGGCATTGATGCAGCCCGAGATCTTGATCTTGAGCGCGCCGATCTCATGTTCCAGCTTCAATTCGTCAAAGCGTGTGGCGATCTGCTGCGCGATTGGGATCGACCGCGCGGTGGCCAGCGCGCAGTAATCCATGCCCGGGCAGGCGATGATGTCCGAGATCAGCCCGACATTGGCGGTGGCCAGCCCATGCGCCTTCAGGATCTTGTGGATCTGCGGCAGGTGCGCGCGGTGCACATGGGGCAGGATCACGTTTTGCTCGTGGCTGATCCGCAATTCGTCATGGCCGAACCGCTCGGCGAGGTCGGCGAGCACGCGCATCTGCTCTGCACTCGCGTCGCCCGGCGTGGCCCCTTGCTTTTTCAATGACACTGTCACGATGGAATATCCCGGCGCTTTATGCGCGGTCAGGTTCGTATCTGCCCAGGCGCGGAACACCGGATCTTCGTGATAGGCTGCTTTGAACGGCGCCTCAGACGCTGTGACAAAGCGTGGCGGAGCGAAATGCGGTTTGATCTCGGCCAAGATGTCTTGGTCCGCGCCGTCAAAGGTCGGGCGGATGAAGGCAAAGCGCGCCTCGACCTGTGCCCGGATTTCGTCCAGGCCGACCTCGTGCACGGTCACCTTGATGCGGGCCTTGTACTTGTTGTCGCGGCGGCCAATTTGGTTCCAGACCGACACGATGGCCTCAAGATAGGGCAGCAGGTCCGCCTCGGGCACAAACGGGTTGATCACCTTGCCGATCATCGGGGTGCGGCCCAAACCGCCCCCCACAATGACCTCAAACCCAGTTTCGCCGTCGCGCGACAGCATCCGCAGGCCGATATCATGGGCCTTGGTCACCGCCCGATCGGTTTCAGACCCGGTGATCGCGATCTTGAACTTGCGCGGCATGAACTGAAACTCGGGGTGGTCGGTGGACCACTGGCGCAGAAGCTCCGCATAGGGTCGCGGGTCCGCGATCTCGTCCGCAGCCGCCCCGGCAAAGTGGTCGGCTGTCACGTTGCGAATGGTGTTGCCCGAGGTTTGGATCGCGTGCAGACCAACCTCGGCCAACGCGTCCAGCATGTCTGGCACATCGCCAAGCTTGGGCCAGTTGTACTGGATGTTCTGCCGCGTGGTGAAATGGCCATAGCCCTTGTCCCATTTGTCTGCCAGCAGCGCCAATTGGCGCATCTGTGCGGCGTTCAGCGTGCCATAGGGGATCGCGACCCGCAGCATATAAGCGTGTAGTTGCAGATAGAGCCCGTTCATCAGGCGCAGCGGTTTGAACTCATCCTCGGTCAGCGAGCCGTCAATCCGGCGCGCGACTTGGGCGCGGAACTGGGCGTTGCGTTCGGTCAGAAACGCACGGTCGAAGTCGGTGTATTTATACATGGGAGCGTCCTTCGGCCTGTTTGCCGTGGAAATAGTTGGAAGGTCCGGTCTTGCGGAACGCTTCGCGGAAATGGGTCGGGACGGGCAGGCCATCCTCCAGCGCGACATCGGCGAGGTATGCACCCACCAGGCGATGCGCCTCTTGGCTGGCCTCGATCAGGCGCAGATCGGCATGGGCCTCATCGGTCAATACCTCCGCCTCGGCCAAGGTGCGGGTCCAGCCAGTTTCGGTCTGATAGATGACATCGCCCTCCATCAGGTCGTTTGCGGTGACGACTTTAGGGGTGAACGCTTTGGGCATCAGGCAATTCCTTCTGCAACAAGGGATTGGGTGGCCGCCACCGCGTTGCGCGGCGAGAGGCCAAAGAGGGTCAGGACCGGGCCGGAAAGCTCGGCGGCGGCGAGATCGCTGGGCACTTGATCCAGCGTGGTTGCGACAATGCGCTGATCCGGGCGCGAGGCGTTTTCGACCAGCGTGATCGGTGTCGCGCGGTCCGCGCCGTGCATGATCAACCGGCCTTGGATGAAGCGGGAGGACTTCTTGCCCATGTAGATCGCGGCCACCTCACCCGGGCGCGCCAGGGCGGCCCAATCGTGGTCGGCAAACCCTTTCATGTCGTGCCCCGTGATCAGGCGGACGGAGGTGTTGCGCCCGCGCTTGGTCAGCGATTGGCCAACGGCAGCCACGGCGGCACTGGCCGAGGTGATACCCGGCACGATGTGCCAGCCAATGCCAGCAGCCTCGACCGCGTCGATCTCTTCATCGAGCCGCCCAAAGACGGTCGCGTCGCCGCCCTTCAGCCGCACAACCTGCGCCCCTTGGCGCGCATGGGCCAGGATCAAGTTGTTGATATCGCCCTGCAGGGTCGAGGGACCGAAGCCTTCCTTGCCCACATCGATCAGCGTCGCCTCGCGCCGCGCCAGTTCCAGGATCTCGGGCGTGATGAGGCGGTCGTGGATGATCACATCGGCCTCGTCCAGCGCCTTGCGGGCCTTGAGCGTCAGTAGATCCGGATCACCAGGCCCGGCACCCACAAAGGCCACATGCCCAGGGCGCGCCTTGCGGGCCAAGTGATCCATTAGTCCAGCCTCAAGGCTGTTTTGGAGGCCATCTGCACCGTCGCTCGCGGCACGTGGGCCAAACCCAAAGTAAAAGTCGCGCCAGAAATCACGACGTGCGCGGCCAAAAGGCAAGGCCTCTGCAGTCGTGCGAAAGGCCTTCCCAATGCGGGCCATGAGGCCGAGTTGCGGAGAAAGACGCTCTTCTAGGTCGGCCTTGATCGCGCGGGCGAGAACGGGGGCGGCCCCTTCCGTACCGATGGCGACTGTGACCGGGTCGCGATCTACGATCGCGGGCGTGATGAACTGGCTGCCCTGCAGATTGTCCACCATATTGACCAGCGCGCCGTCCGCGCGCGCCAGCGCCGCCACGCGGGCGTCTTCCGCATTATCGTCATTCGCCGCGTAGAAGAGTGCCGCACAAAGCGCGTCGCCAGGCTCCATGGCACGTTGCGTTAGTGTCAGCCGACCTTCTGCGGCCCAAGCTTGGACTTGTTCGCTGGCCTCTGATGCAAATACGGTCACGCGCGCTTGGGTCTTAAGAAGAAGCCGCAGCTTGGCTTCTGCCGCCGCGCCACCGCCCGACAGCACAATGCGCCGTCCCGCGGTACTCAGAAAGATCGGAAAGTGGTCCATGGCAGTGATCCCGGTTGCTTTCCACTTGATATAGGAAAATTTCCTAATATGACGCTAGTAGGGCGCGCGAATAAGGACGATTGTTCTGATGCGCCGCCCGAAAGAGAGTGAAACTCTGCAAAAGGGCGAAAATCAAAATGTCTGTTCGGATCGATGCCACGGATCGGAAAATCCTTATCGAGTTGCAGCGCGATGCCAGCCGATCTTTAGAAGATATTGCCCGTGCGGTCGGATCTTCGAAGACGCCAGTGTGGAACCGAATCCGCAAATTGCGCGAGGCGGGCGTGATCGGGGCGCAGACCGTTGTGCTGGATGCCGAAGCGCTGGGGTTCGAGGCCTGTTTCTTCGTTTTGATCCGCACGTCCGAGCACGAAGCCGACTGGCAGGCGAAGTTCCTGCAAGCGCTGCGCGACCGGCCCGAGGTGCAAGAGGCGCACCGGCTGGCGGGCGATATCGACTACATTCTGAAGGTGCGGGTGGCCAATGCGCGCGCTTATGATGCGTTTTATCAGGCGCTGATTTCCGAGGTGCGGGTGCACAACGTGACGGCGCTCTTGTCGATGGAGGAGATCAAGTCGACGACCGCGCTGCCGCTGGTGTAGAGTTCAGCGGCAAAACGGCGGCGATGTCCTTCATCGCGCCTGATCAAAGACTAGGGTCGCGAAACTTTCTCTCGTCAAACTGGCCCGGCACAGCCGGGCCGCGCCCGACCCTCCCCACGGGAGGGCGCTTCGCACCCACCCAGGGTCGGGCGCGACATCTGGAGGTTTAGACAAGCTGCTCGGAGTGTTTTGCCCTTGGCACCAGCCGTGCATCTCGGTTGCGAACCCAGACCCCGTCAGCCGCGCACCATCAGCCGGTCATGTTTGTGAAAGTGATAG
>CAWUIP010000100.1:0-12667 GCA_963922415.1 uncultured Aliishimia sp.
GGCGGTTTTCGATCTGGCTGACATGCACCAGGCCGTCGCGCTTGCCGAAGAAGTTCACGAAGGCGCCGAAGTCGACGATTTTGACCACGGTGCCGGTGTAGATCATGCCTTCTTCTGGTTCTGCCACGATCGCATAGATCATGTCATAGGCCTTTTTGATCGACTCACCGTTCGGAGAGGCGATCTTGATCACGCCGTCATCGTTGATGTCGACTTTGGCGCCGGATTCCTCGACGATCTCGCGGATGACCTTCCCGCCCGAGCCGATCACTTCGCGGATCTTGTCGGTTGGAATGTTCATCGTCTCAATACGCGGCGCGTGGACCGAGAAGTCGGACGTTTCAGACAGGGCTTTGTTCATCTCGCCCAGGATATGAAGGCGGCCTTCTTTGGCTTGCGCCAGGGCTTTTTCCATAATCTCAGGTGTGATGCCCGCGACTTTGATGTCCATCTGCAGCGAGGTGATCCCGGCTTCGGTGCCTGCCACTTTGAAGTCCATATCGCCCAGGTGGTCTTCGTCGCCCAGGATGTCTGTCAGAACGGCGTAAGAGCCGTCGTCTTCCAGCACCAGGCCCATCGCGACGCCAGCGACAGCGGCTTTCAGCGGCACACCGGCATCCATCATCGACAGCGATCCGCCGCAGACAGATGCCATGGAGGAGGAGCCATTGGATTCGGTGATCTCAGATACAAGGCGCACCGTGTATGGGAAATCCGTCTGTGCCGGGAGCACAGCCTGCAGAGCGCGCCACGCCAGTTTGCCATGGCCAATCTCACGACGTCCAGGCGAACCCACACGTCCCACTTCGCCGACCGAGTAGGGCGGGAAGTTGTAGTGCAGCATGAAGTTGGACTTAAAGTTGCCATGCAGCGCGTCGATGAACTGCTCGTCATCGCCGGTGCCCAGCGTTGTGACGACCAGGCCTTGCGTTTCGCCGCGCGTAAACAGGGCCGAGCCGTGGGTGCGTGGCAGAACGCCGGTTTCGGACAGGATCGGACGCACTTCGTCCAAGGCCCGCCCATCGATGCGCTTGCCCTCTTTCACGACAGAGCCGCGCAGCACGCCCGACTCGAGCTTTTTCAGGGCAGAGCCAAGATTTGCATCTTCCTGCTGCTCTTCGGTCAGGCCCGCGATGATCGCCTCTTTTGCGGCAGCAACGGCTGCGACGCGCTCTTGCTTGTCGGTGATCGCATACGCGGCCGCCATTTGGGCTTCGCCCGCCGCTTTGACCACGTCGTAAAGTGCGCTGTAGTCCGGCGGTTGGAAGTCGAACGGCTCTTTGGCCGCGTCTTCGGCCAGGGCGATAATCAGGTCGATCACGGGCTGGATTTGTTCGTGGGCGAAGGTCACTGCGCCCAGCATTTCGGTCTCGGTCAGCTCGTAGGCTTCCGACTCCACCATCATCACGGCGTCTTTGGTGCCTGCAACGACAAGATCAAGGCGCTGATCTGGGTTCATCCGCAGATCCTGCATATCGTCCACGGTCGGGTTGAGAACGTATTCGCCATCCTCATAGCCAACGCGCGCGCCCGCGATGGGCCCCATGAACGGCGCACCTGAAATCGTCAGCGCTGCTGAAGCCGCGATCATCGCGACGATGTCACTGTCATTGACCAAGTCGTGGCTGAGCACAGTGCACATGACCAAAACTTCGTTTTTGAAGCCGGGCACGAACAAGGGGCGAATAGGGCGGTCGATCAACCGCGCGGTCAATGTCTCTTTTTCAGTTGGGCGCGCTTCGCGCTTGAAAAAGCCGCCCGGAACCTTGCCCGCAGCGTAGTATTTTTCTTGGTAGTGGACGGTCAGCGGGAAGAAGTCTTGCCCTGGCTTTTGCTCTTTGGCGAATGTGACGTTTGCCATAACGCTGGTCTCGCCCAGCGTTGCAATCACGGAGCCATCCGCCTGGCGGGCGACACGCCCGGTTTCCAGTGTAAGCGTCTCTTCGCCCCACTGCATTGATTTTGTTGTGATATTGAACATCTCGGTTCCTCAGATGCCAGCGCTCCTGGGCCCTCCCAGGTCTGGCTTTTCCAATGGCGGCCCCATTGCCGCCGCCCCCAATCCTCATGCACGCGCCCGGGGGCCTCAAGGCGTCACGTCTCAGATACTGCGCGCCTATATCATTTCCAAACGGAAGGGAAATGCTTCTTTTGCGCGGTACTTTCGGGCTATCACGATAAAGTTTCTTGCAATTTCATTGAAAAGCGTAACCACTTTCTTCGATACGACCAGTGATGTGCTTAAGGATTTTCCGATAGATAGATTTGGTTCGTGACATGATCGAGAGGTTTGGCATGGCTGTGTCTGCACGATCTTTTCGCAGTGTAGAAGACAAGTCGATTTTTCTGTCGCTGGCCAAAAGCAGCCTCAAAGTGAATCTGGAACCCATTATTGACGCGCGCAGCGGTCGGTTGATCGCGTGCGAAGCGTTGATGCGCGGCGTTCAACATTTGGGCTTTGCGACGCCTTTCGACCTGCTTGACCACGCAGACCAGATCGGTGCCATTGTCGAGTTAGATGTGATGATGGCGCGCAAGGCCATCGACGCAATTGTGGACTATGGTTGGCCACGTCCAAGGCTGTTCATCAACATTGATGGCCGGACGATGCCGGATTGGAAAACTTACCGGGATGAAGTGCTGTTTCACGCGCAGTCGGCGGGGCTTTCGGCTGCTGAAATTTGCTGTGAGATCAGCGAAGTGCGCCAAGTTCTCGCGGGTGAAGACTTGCGCGCCGCGATCGAGGGGCTGCGCGATTGTGGCTTTCGAATTGCCATCGATGACTTTGGAACCGGGGTCTCTGGGCTTCAGATGCTCTACCACACGCAGCCCAATTTCCTGAAAATCGACCGCTTTTTTGTACAAACCATGCCCACAGATGCACATAAGCGTCTGCTGGTGAACGCGATCACGCAGTTGGCGCATACGTTGGGCGCCCGCGTGATCGCGGAAGGTGTCGAAACCGAGGCGGAACTTCAGGCGTGCAGGCAGGCCGATTGCGGATTGATCCAGGGTTATTTGGTGAAGCCGCCGGAGGCCGATCTGACTTTCCTGAAAAGTCACTACACGCTGCCGGACAAGACAGACGCAGAAACGGACATGGACGCGCGGCTCAGTAAGGTTTTGCAACAGCCACCGACGGTCACTGTGGATGTGACGCTCAAGGAGCTATTCCATCTGTATCATTCTGGTGTGGCAACGGATGTTTTGCCGGTCATGGACCGGTCTGGTATGCTGATGGGCGGCATATTCTGGCGACGGCTGCGCCCCCTTCTAGGGTCAAAGTACGGCGAAGCCTTGTCGCAGAACACCTCATATTCTTTTCAAATTCAGGACATGATCGAACCGATGCCCTGCTTTGAAGTGCGCCAGCCTCTGGCGCAAGCGATCGACCTGGTGGCCGACAAAGCGCGAGATGGCGTAATGGTTGTCGACCGCGGGCAGTATGTTGGGTTTCTGTCACCCTACGATCTGATGAAACTCGCCAACAGCGTCATGCTGACGGAAGCACAGCGGAAAAATCCCCTGTCTGGCTTGCCGGGCAATGAAACGATCAACGAACTTGTCACCGATCTTGAGACGCGGCCAGATCAGAACCAACTGGTCTGCTATATCGATATTTCTGACTTTAAGCCGTTCAACGACAAGTTTGGGTTTGAGTTGGGCGATCGCGCGATCCTGATTTTATGCGATCTGCTCAAGCGCATTGGCGATATCACCGGTGCCTTCGTGGGTCATATTGGGGGCGATGACTTTATTGTTATCCACGAGGCAGAGGTGTTGGACGCTGTGACGTCCTTGCTTGAGCGTGTTCCAGCAGATTTTGAATCCAGCACTTCAAGTCTCTTTCCAGAGGATGTGCAGAACGCAAAGCAGTATCAAGGCCGCGACAGATCTGGGCGTGCGCGGACAATTCCTGTGATCGGCATTACTGTTGTCGGAAACATCTTTTCGCCGGGCCAGCAGGTTCTCAACCCGACCGAGCTTGCGTCGCAGCTGGCAAATCTCAAGTCCAAAACGCGCGAAGCCATGCATCAGGTTGCGATACAGGACGCATTCTAGCTTAACCTACCTGGGCCGATTTGGATCAGATGCTGCCAGCGCCTGAAGCAAACTGAGCAGATCAGCATAGCGCGCCGCACCAAGATGCATCTTATAGTGCTGTGAAATTGCGACCGCCTCTTGCAAGTTATCCTCGATCACTTGCCGTCCTTTAGCTGTGATATCCAAGAGTTGACGCCGCCGGTCCGTTTGATCTTGGACCTGCGAGATCAATCCGCGTTGTCGCATGGCATTTGCCGTGCGCGTTAGGCTCGGGAATAAAAGACTGGCACGCTCGGCTACAGTCGAAGCATCTAACGGACCATGCTCTGCTAAAACGCGCAGAACACGCCACTGTTGCTCGGTCACACCGGACGCGGCCAGCATCCCGCGGATTGGTGCCATCACAGCTTCACGGGCGCGTAGGAGCGCTATGGGCAGAGACTGGTCCGTCGGTGGGAGGCGATCAGAGGTCATATCTAGGCTTTACTTCTTGTGCAAATTACTTAACATCGCAATTATTAACATTGCAAGAGAATGCTGTGCCGCACATCTCCTTCGAATATTCTGGTAACCTTGAGGGTGTCGTCGATATCGGTGGGCTGTGCGAGGCGTTGCGGGTTGCCGCGGTGAACGTTGAGGCCTTTCCAATGCCAGGCGTCCGCGTGCGTGGGATCCGCGTGGATCACTATGCGATTGCAGATGGTGCGCCGGATCATGGCTTTGTCGATGTGTCTGTTCGGTTGCGCGGCGGGCGGCCGCACGCGGTCAAGGCTGCGGCTGCGGCGGACATGTTCGCAGCGGCAAGAGCGTACTTGGAGCCAGTTTTAGCTCAGCGCTCGCTCGCATTGTCGCTGGAGCTGCGCGAGATCGATCCTGACTTGTCGCCCAAAACAGGCACAATTCGCGCGTATTTAGGGGGCGGTGCCGATGCTTGAGGCGCGTTTAGAGCAGTTGAGCCAAGCCCTGACGCGGTTTCGAGCCGACGGTCTGCTACATCGGGTTGGCGGGCAGGATCGCGCAGGTGCGGGGCAGTACTTCGAAACCCGCAGCCCGGTGGACAAAAGCCTGATCTGCCGCGTGACGCGCGGTACGGCAAGTGACATCGACGTCGCTGCAGAGGCCGCCTCAGCCGCGTTCCTGGCCTGGCGAGACATGCCTGCGCTGAAGCGCGTGCATTTGGAACTCGGCGGCAGAAACCCGGTGGTTGTTTTCGATGATGTGGATTTGGTCGCGTCGAAGGCGTTTTACACATTTATCTTTGGCCTTCAGATCAAGGATGAATCGGAGATGCATCTCTATTTGTGCGCCTTGGAAGAGCGCGGGCATCACTCTGTCATTCTGCAAAAGTCTGACACACCTGGCACGGTCGAAGTGATGGGGTATAAAGTCTTTGCCGAGGCCGACTTGGATGCGGCTGCGGCGCATTTTTCGACTAAAAGGCGTTCTGTTGAGTGGGTGGTGCGGGCCCATAAGGGCCGCACCCTACGGACCAGTGACGTGCACGGGATCTCAAACGCGTTTTTCCTCTACATCCGAGATCCAGATGGTCATCGAATTGAGATTTACGCATCCGACTACCAAACCGTCGACCCGGACTTAGAGCCCATCAAGTGGGATCTAAAGGACCCGCAGCGGCAAACGCTTTGGGGGGCGCCTGCGCCCAAGAGTTGGTTTGAGGAAGGATCAGACTTTGTCGGGGTTCCCGTGGAAGACGCGACGCTCAACGCGACGCCGATTGTGGCACCATGACCCAGGATTGGGATGACTTCGCCCATTGGGGACGCGAAATTGCCAACTGGTCGGCCGCCTATCACCGGACGATCGCCGAGCGGCCTGTGCGGGCGCAGGTAAAGCCGGGAGAGATCGCTGCTCAACTGCCCAAAGCACCACCGGAAGCGGGCGAAGGGATGGCTGCCATCCTTTCTGATGTGGATCAGATTATCATGCCAGGGATCACCCATTGGCAGCATCCCCGTTTCTTTGCTTACTTCAATTCGAACGCCGCACCTGCATCGATGTTGGCGGAAATGATGGCCTCGACCATCGCGGCACAGTGCATGTTGTGGCAGACCTCACCTGCGGCAACCGAACTTGAAGGCGTGATGATTGACTGGTTTCGCCAAGCAATGGGACTGCCGGATGGATGGTCTGGGGTGATCCAGGACAGCGCCTCCTCCGCAACTTTGTCGGCGGTGCTGACCATGAGAGAGCGCGCGACGGGCTTTACCGGCAACCGCGAGGGTTTGTCCGGCAAAGGTGCACTGCGGATTTACTGTTCGACAGAGGTGCATTCCTCTATTGACCGCGCATGCTGGGTGGCGGGCATCGGACAAGAGAATTTGGTCAAGCTCCCGGTGAAGGGATCGACCTTGTCGATCGATACCGACGCGTTGCGACATGCCATCGCCGCCGACCGGGCGTCAGGCCACACACCTGCGGGGGTCATTGGCATTACTGGCGGGACGGGCGTCGGAGCATCAGATCTGCTCGCACCGCTTTTGGAAATCGCGCAGAGAGAGGACCTTTACACGCATCTCGATGCCGCGTGGGCAGGGTCGGCGATGATTTGTCCAGAGTACCGCGCGCAGTTTTGGCACGGCGCGGAGGGCTTCGACAGCATTGTCTTTAATCCGCACAAGTGGCTCGGCGCGAATTTCGACTGCGCCGTGCAGTTTCTCAAGGACCCGCAAGCGCAGTTGAACACGCTGAAGATCGAGCCCGAGTACCTGAAGACCTCTGGCGAGGCCGTGACAAACTACTCTGAATGGACAATCCCGCTGGGCCGTCGCTTTCGGGCGCTGAAACTGTGGTTCTTGATGCGGGCCTACGGACTAGAAGATTTGCGCACACGTATCCGCAACCATGTCGATTGGACGGCAGAGCTGTGCAACATCGTGCGCGGTTTCGACGGTTTCGAGATCGTGACAGAGCCCATTTTGTCGCTCTTTTCCTTCCGCTGTCCCGGCGATGATGCAATGCAGCAGCGGCTGGTCGATGCAATCAACGATGATGGCCGCATTTACCTGACACAAGGGGCATTTGGAGGTAGAAAGATCATCCGATTTACAGCTGGTCAATTCAATACGACGCGGGCAGATATCATGATGGCCGCCGACGTGATTTTTGATGTCTGGAAGCAAGTTCGGTGAGGCTGGCAACGTATTACGCACAAAGCGGTTTGGCCTATGGCGCGGTTCTGGACGATGGAATTGTTCCTCTGTCTGAGCAGTTCCCCCAGTGGCCGACCCTTTTGGATGCATTCCAGGCCGGCGGGCTCGATGCCCTCATCAGTGCAGCACACGGAACGTCTGCATCTGTCAAAGACGCCTCCTTTGCTGCGCCCCTACCCAATGCGTCACGCATCATATGCGTCGGCGTCAACTTTCCAGATCGCAATGCAGAGTACAAAGATGGGTCTGTGCAGCCTGTTCATATGTCGCTGTTTCCGCGTTTTGCTAGCGGGTTCACAGGCCACGGTCACCCTTTGATCCGGCCGCCGGAAAGCGATCAATTAGACTATGAAGGCGAGGTTGCCGTGGTTATCGGTAAATCCGGGCGCCGGATTGCGCGTGAGGCCGCCTATGATCACATCGCAGCGCTCACGATCTGTAACGAAGGCACGATTCGCGATTGGGTGCGACATGCGAAGTTCAATGTTACGCAAGGCAAGAACTGGGATCGGTCAGCTGCTATGGGACCTTGGCTCGTACCCTTCTCGGAGGCCGCACTTTTGGACAACGCGCGGATCGTGACACGCGTCAATGGTGAAGTGCGGCAAGACGACGTGCTTGCCAATATGATGTTTTCCGTGCGCACGCAGATTGCCTATATTTCGACCTTTATGACGCTGCAGCCAGGTGATGTCATTGTCACCGGGACACCGACCGGTGCAGGTGCGCGGCTTGATCCGCCGCAATTCCTGCGACCTGGCGATGTTGTTGAAGTAAACGTGAATACACTGGGTACTTTGCGCAACACGGTTCAGGATGAAGTGCTATGACGCCCGAGGACCATGCCAGAGCTGCCGCAGATCTGATCACGGCCGAGTCCCGTCAAGTTCAGATGGGTCTGCTCAGCCGAAAGTTCCCCGAGATGACCTTGGATGATGCTTATGCCGTGCAGAACGCCCTTTTGGCTTCAAAACTTGCCGCGGGCCGCCACATTACGGGGTGGAAAATTGGCCTGACCTCCCGAGCAATGCAGCACGCGCTGCGCATCGATGTGCCCGACAGTGGAATTCTCTTCGACGACATGCATTTTGACACCGGCGCCCTTGTTCCCAAAGGCCGGTTTATCCAGCCGCGTGTCGAGACTGAGATTGCCTTTTTGATGCGGACGCCGCTTGATGGTACATCCGTGACGCGTTCTGACGTTCTGGCTGCGACTGAGGCTGTCGCGCCGGCTATAGAGATACTGGACACGCGCATCCTTCGCGCCGATCCTGAGACGGGCCAGGCGCGCACTGTCGTTGATACGATCAGCGATAATGCAGCGAATGCGGGCGTTGTCCTTGGGGCGGAGCGGCACCGGCCCGACGCCGTTGACCTGCGTTGGGTCGGAGCACTGACGTTTTGCAACGATGTGATCGAAGAAACAGGACTTGGGGCGGGCGTTCTGAATGACCCGGTTGAGAGCGTCATGTGGCTGGCGCGCAGAATGTCCCACTATGGGCAGCGCATAGAAGCCGGCCAAGTCATCTTGTCGGGAAGCTTTATTCGCCCCATCGAATGTCCGCCGGGCACGCGAATACATGCCGACTTCGGATCATTCGGCTCGGTCGAGGTCGGGTTCGATGGCTAGATTTGCGTATCGATGACCGAAGTCAGTTCAGCGTTCACCTGAAACACAGATTGCCGCCAATTTCATGAGAGGCCCGAGGGTCAGACGGTGCAAAACTTGCTTGAAGCCAATAAGTTACACTCTAGTGAACGTTGGCCGCCGCAGGGTGCTCCGGTGCAGCTGTATCGTTTTCGACAAAGCCCAAGAGACTGATGTAAGCCAACAACGCCGCTGTTGCACGCACCGCCAAAACATCTGGCGGGCAAGGCTTTGCGGTAAAGTCCAGGTAAATCTGCATGAGGCAGAACACCATGTCTTCGGTAGAGGCTTCGTCCCAGCCGCCCGCTTCCACAAATTCGTCGATCGCTGCTAACCATGTTTCAACCTCAGCTTGGTCAGCATGAGGGCCAAGCAAATCGTGCCGAAGGTAGTATTCCATGACGTCGAAGATTGAAGAGTGGCTGAGTTCTGCCGTTGCCCGGTGTTCGACAAAGACGGTGCGCGCCAATGACGAGTTGTCCCACAAGGTTTCAATTGTGTGACTGTGGCAGTCGAAAAACTGCGCAATTTCACTGCGCGCCAAAGCAATATTCATGAACGACCTTTCTGTCGGCTCACGTGCTCAGTGACGCAGTTTTCCTAAAGTCTCGTAAAGATCTTATAGTGTTAAGGCAAAACGTCCGTTTGCCACAGCCGTACTTTGATCCCGCCGTGATCGACAATTGGCCCAGGGGAGCGCCACGGTAGCCCGGTCGATTTCGCCAGTCCCGGGTCCGAGGTGATTAACCCCACACGCCACCCTGAAAAGCGCGCATTGGCAGCAGCGCCAAGGGCGGCGTAGAGCCCGAACAGCGGGCGTTTGTTCCCAATGCGCCCGCCATAGGGCGGGTTCACGATGATGAGGCCTGGCGTTTCAGTGGGGGGGACCATATCGCTTGCGCTGCCGTGGGTGAAAGTTGCGTAACCGGCGACGCCAGCGCGATCCGCATTTGCAGTACTCATCGATACGGCTCCTTGATCCCGATCCGACCCAAAGACTTTAATATTTGTTGCGCAACTTTCGGGAAGGGGTGGTCGGCCAGTGGTGGCCTTTGTTCCGTCCATCGCAAATTGTCGCGCACGCCCGGGTATCAGGGCGAGCGCTATCTCCGCGGCCTCGATCGGAAAGGTGCCAGAACCGCACATCGGGTCATAAACAGGCTCGATACCGTCAAAGCCGCAGGCGCGCAAAAAGAGTGCAGCCAGGTTCTCGCGCATGGGGGCCTTGTTGACGTGTTCCTTGATCCCACGGCGGTGCAGGGGCGCGCCGGTTGTATCAAATGACAGCGTGCAGAGATCGTCTTCGATGCGTACTTTGATTGTGTATCGCGCGTCTTGTGAAATCTGTGCGCCGCATGTTTCGGAGATGGCGCGCGCCACACGCTCTGCAGCCGCCCGATTGTGATATATCTTCGAGGCGCGGCATGTCGCCTCAACTCGGACCTTATGATCGTGTGAAAAGAGTGTGCCCCAATCAATCCGACGCGCACGCTTATCAAGTTGCGCCAAATGCATTGCCCGAAATTCACCAATACGTGCGAGAACACGGACCGCCCCGCGTAAAACCAGGTTCGCGCGCAATGCCTCGCCCCAATCGCCTGTCGCAATGACCCCGCCCGGGACGTGATCTTTCACGCTGAAACGATGTTCACGCATTTCTGCGGCGAGCAGCGCTTCGAGGCCCGGGGCCGTAACCACAAATAACTCCATGCTGGCTGACTAAGGCGAGTGGCGCGCAACAACAATGCTGGCACTGCCAAAACTCATCGACAGATGCAGACGCACATCTGTGCCCTTACTTTGCAAACCAGCGCACTGGGGGCAGGTGTCTACGCCGTGACCGGGCCCCCCCAATCGCGTGTACTGGCAGTGTACGTGCGCATTGCAAAAGGACCCCGCCGCGCACGGGTGTTTGACGTTTGAACGCGGTGACCGCGTCCTGTGGATCATGTGATTGTCACTACGACACCAGCTTTACCAATCAACCCGCTCGTAGGTTTCAGTGCTGACCGCCATTGAATCTTCGTTTTGAATCATCGGCATAGGCTCTGACAAAACGTCGTCTTCTGAGAGGTCGGCTTCGCTCAACTCGGGCTCAGACATCCAGTTTTGCGTCTTTGCATCAGGGTGATCCAACAGGCTTTCATCAAATTCCTGGCGCGTCGCTTGGTTTTCAACATCGCCGACAGTGAGCGTAAAGGGAGTGGAAGACTGTGTTTCTGATCCGTTGAAGGCCACATCCGTCACCACGATCTGGCCATCAATAACGCCTTCGAAACCTGGCGGTGGCGAGATTTCAAGCATGCCAACATCAAACCCAGTGACATCGACCGGGCTGCCGTCGGTGACGAGCGACGTATCACCAAAGTGGACAATTGTGTCCGCAGGCAACCCTTCCAGCGCTAGAGTGGCATCTGCACCGGCATTTTCGACGTTCAAAGTAACGTCAAATGTGCCATTTTCTTCGACATGCAATTCTGCATCGGGCTTCACAAGCTCACGCCCATCGGTGTCCGGCCCATCCCACTCCAGCTTGAGTCCAGCAGAACCGTAGTTTTCGAAGTATCGGACTTCGATCTCATACGTGCCAGGCTCAAGCTCAATCTCTCCACTGCGTGTTCGGAAGCCGTGAAGTCCGTCGTTATTGATAACGGGCGCCCCGTCGATGTAGACGATCACGCCGTCGTCGCCGCCAGCAAAAAACGTATAGCTGCCCCCACTTTCGATGGTGATCTCGCCTTCGAGCTTTGCTCCGAACGTATCTTTTGAACCACCTTCCCAGAAAGACTCTTGACTGTTTTCGTAGTTGATGTCCGAGACAATCTCCTCATGGGTTGGCGTGCTGTCCCAATCAATATCGTCAATCTTTCTAAGCGTTTGGTTCATATCGAAGTAACTTGCTTTGAAGCCGCCCATCATTTCGACCTGTGGGGGTTCAAAAAACGCTTCGTTGACCACAAACTCTAAAGGTTCCGACGCCTCATGGGCGTGACCCTGGGTGTCATGGACAGTCACAACAATTTCGGACACGATTGCGCCAGAAAAATCGACGGGCGGTGTAATTGACAGAACATCTGTCGGCCATCCGGTTATGTCCGCAGCGCCGTCTTCGCCCACTGTGGCCGATATGTCGCCGCCGGAGACTATGGTGCCTTCCGGTAGACCCGCAAGCACCAAGCTATCCTGACCACCAAGTATTGACTGATCGACGTCCAAGTCGACGGTCAGAGGCGTGCCGCTCACCGTTTGAAGGGCATCTTGAGCCGGTGGCGTCACCAGTTCCCGTCCATCAAGCCCAGGGCCCTCCCATTCAAGCTTCAGCCCAGCACGCCCAGAGTTTTCAAAGTACCGTACTTCGATGTGGTGGGTTCCAGGCTCAAGTTCGATCTCGCCGGTACGGGTTCTGAAACCGTGCAGTCCATCATTGTCGATGACGGGCGATCCGTTGATGAACAACACCGCTCCGTCGTCGCCCCCCAGAAAGAAGTCAAAGGCACCGCCTTCTTCTACGTCTATGTGGCCCGAGATCCGCGCGCCAAACGTGTCGGTCGAGCCGCCCTGCCAGAACGAACCGTAACTGTTGGCGTAATTTATTTCCGAGGTGACGTCCTGATGCGTTGGCGATGCCGACCAATCGACGTCGTCAAGTTTTCTAAGCGTGTGGTCCACATCGAAGTACTCTGCCTTGAAGCCTGTCGACACGCCAATATCGGGCATCTCGAGCACGTTGACACCGAAGCTCTCTGTCAGCGTCGCGCCGCCAGTGTCTGTGACCGTGACAGTGACATCGATCTGCGCGGCGTCT
>CAWUIP010000101.1:0-12488 GCA_963922415.1 uncultured Aliishimia sp.
GATGACGGCGACGATGGGGATGGAGATGACGACTGATGTCCATCTGATCTAGCTCGGCCGCGTCGAGGCACTCTTGGGTTTACGCGTTCATCTGGTGTTCATCTGAACGCACGGCAGCGGTTCATCAAATTGCCGGAGAAAGATCATGCCGGCCCGCCACCTAGGGTGCATCCAAACGCTGCAACCCAAGGAGACTTGCAGATGATCAAGATGACGCCTTTCAACCCAACCCTCCTCGACATCGCCAAATGGGCGTTCACGACGCGCCGCGTGAACCGCAACGATGTGTGCGGCGTGTCCACGGATTACGCCAATGCGAAGGCAGGTGATGTCCTGCTCTGTGAGATCACTGAAATTGGTCAGCACAAAAACATCCAGCTTGCCGAACGTCGCATGTCAAAAAGCTATCCCGGCGATCTCGTCGTGTTGTGCCTTGGCGACCGATATGCGCCGGACCAGTTTCTTGGCAGTGCTGTGGTGGATGATGACAAGTTTGATTTGATGGCCGGAGGCGGCGTGGCGGGCCGTGTTGATGCGTCTCATGCAACCATGAGCCGCCCGACGCGGTTGAAGCCGATGGGGCTTTTGACTGGCGCTCGGGGTGAGGTTCTGAACGTGGCCGACTATGCCCTGCCAACGCTGCCAGTGAACAGTACCGTCACGGTGATTGGCGTATTTGGCGCATCGATGAATTCCGGTAAAACCACTGCCGCAGCCAGCCTTGCCTGCGGCCTCATCCGGTCGGGTTACGCAGCGGCGGGCGTCAAGGCGACTGGCACTGGCGCATTTGGCGACTTCAACAGTTTTGAGGATGTCGGCGCGCCTGCGCTCGACTTCACCGATGCAGGGATGGCCTCAACGTTCCGCATGCCGCTTGAGCGGATCGAGGACGGGTTTGACACATTGGTTGCCACTGCTGCCGCGCGCGGTGCCCAGGTGGTCGTCGTGGAGATTGCCGACGGTGTGTTCCAGCAGGAAACACGTGACATCCTCACAACCTCCCGCATCCGTGACCGGCTGGACGGCATCCTCTTTGCGGCACCTGATGCGCTGAGCGCTTTGGGTGGGGTGACGGTGCTAAACCAGATTGGACTGTCTCCCTTCGCGATCTCTGGCATGGTCAGTTGCTCGCCCCTGGCGACGGCTGAAGCCGCGGCAGTCACCGGATTGCCGATCCTGTCGCGTCAGGACCTGTGGTCGCCCGAAGCCATCGCCATGCACGTCGCACCCCTCATGCGGGGCGCACCGGAAAACGTGGCAGCATGAGGACTCTCCCGCCTCTTGCCACCCAGGACCGCGCGCTAAGCGCGGTCCTTGTCGTGGGCTGCGGCATTTTTCAGGCTGCAGCTCTGGCCGTGGCCGCGTTTGCGACTCGCGATGCTTTCGCCGCGTTGCACAATCAAAGCCCGCTGGGCGCGCGGACTATTCTAGAATTGGCACTTGCCGGGGTGATCGCAGCACTTTGTCTGTTTCTGTCGCGCAGACAGGCCGAGGCTCTGGGTCAAAGCTACGCCATTTCGCTTCGGCGCGTTCTCTACAAACACATCGCCAGCCTGCCCAAAACCCGGCACGACCAGCGCAGAACCGGGGCCTTGTCGCTGCGCTTTGTCGGAGATCTTGCCGCTGCACGTCTCTGGTTCGGACGCGGACTGCCGGATGTGCTGACAGCGAGTGTCGTTCTGCCGGGTGCAGTTGCGATCCTGTTCGCGCTGGATGCTGGCCTTGCCGTTGCTACCCTGGCACCCTTGGGGCTGTCGTTGTTGATGATGGCGGCTCTTGCCTGGCATCTTGAGCGGCGACACCAGCAGTTGCGCAAGCGCCGTGCCAGCATCGCGATTTCGATGATCGAGCGTATTGCCATCGCCCCAGAGCTTGATCTGATGGGCCGCACCGGCAAGGAACTCCGCGCCCTTGATGCGCAGGGAGCAGCACTTATGAACGACGCTGTTGCCAGACGCAGTCGGACTACAGGTCTGCAAGCGATCCTTCAGGCGGGTGTTGCTGTGTCGGGCCTCGCCATCCTGTGGGTTGCGAGCCAAGGAAGCGCAACCCCGGCAATCGTCGCGGCGAGCCTATCGGTTCTGGCCCTTGTTGCCATGCCTCTTCAAGATCTTGGTTCCGCATGGGACCGGTTTTGTGCCTGGACCGTCGCGCGTCAGAAGGCACAACGGCTTCTTGATGAGCCAAGCCTGGCCCGCAGGTCGAATAAAGAGCAAACTGCGACGGCTGTGACTCTGTCGGGCGCCGCAAATTTCACAGCAGAGGCAGGCCAAGTAACCAGAATAGACGCGCCGAACGCCCCACAACTGGCCCGACTTATCGCAGGGCTGGATCATGATCCGAAGGTGACGATTGCCTTTGGCGACCAAAAAACGCCGCCACCAATAGCGTTTATCGGCGATACCCATATTGGTATTCAGGGAACTCTTCGGCGCAGCGTCACGCTGAGCGCGCGCAAACGCCCCGGTGACGAAGTGGTCTCAGATGTCTTGTACGCCCTTGGTCTAAGCGATTTGCTTGCCGCTCCGCGCGGACTTGATCAGCGCATCGCCGAAAACGGCAAGGGGCTCAGCGCTTGGCAGACGCTCCGACTTGACCTGGCACGGGCCGTGCTGGGGCATGCGAAGGTGATTGTCATTTCCTCCCTCCGCTGGGACGCGGAGCCCGATCCAGAGGAGCTTCTCGCAACGCTTGGGTCGCTGACGCACGCGACCGTGATACTGGCCAACGCCGTCCACCACACTAAACCCATGATAGGTTCTAAGGCTCACTGACATGCGATCCACAACACTTTTCGGCATCTATGCTGCTGTCATCATCGCTCTGATCGGCGGGCTTTCGGGTCTGATGCTTTTCAGCCTCGAAAAATCCCGCTGGTGGGATGCCCGCACGCAGCTTGCACAAGACGCCTACGGTCTTCACCTCAAGTTGGAGGCGAACATCTATCGCCTGTTCAAGCAACACGGCGACGCGCTCCTGATCGGGGACCGAGATGGCGGCGAAGGCGAACGCGACCTGCAAGCCGCCATCGATCAAAACCTGTCCGACATTCGGGAGGTCATCGCCCGCGAAATCCAGATGGTCGGGGAAGAAGAAATTGAGGAGTTGGCGTTTCTGGGCGAGCTAGAAGCGGACATAAGGGCCGTGAATGCCGCGATTGCGAAGCTGAACGCCTCAGGCGATCCCATCGACACGTTTATCCAGATCGAACGCCTCGCAGCACTCTTGGATGGCGATATCGATGTGCGCCTGCATGGAAAGATTGTGGACGCCCTCGAGGAGGAACAAGAAGAAGTCGATGAGGTTCTTGCCGACGCTGCTGCCTTCCGTGCCTGGAACCGCACACTTGTCTACGCCATACTCGCGACAACGGGCCTGGTGCTGCTCGCGGGGCTTGTGTCCTTCAACAGTCAAATCAGGCGCCCGATAATCGGCCTACGGACGAGTATCGAAACGCTGCGCAAAGGACGATACGGAGATCGGATTCAGCTTGATGGAAGCAGCGAGTTCCGAGACTTGGGCAGTGTTTTGAACGATATGTCTGGCTCTCTGGGGCAGCGAGAGGCCAGCGAAATCGAGCAAAAGCGTCGACTTGAAGACGCGGTGGTGACGCGCACGGCGGAACTGCAACAACTCATCGATAAGCTGGAAAGGGGTGAAGAGAAGCGCAAGCAGCTTATGGCGGATATCAGTCATGAATTGCGTACGCCTTTGGCCATCATTCTTGGAGAAGCCGATGTGACCATGCGGACGGCGAGCAATCTCAGCGATGATGTCTCGGATGCACTGGCGCGGATACGTGACAGCGCCAGACACACCAATCAGATCGTGGACGATATGCTAACGGTTGCCCGCTTTGAAGCGGGGCAGTTGCGCCTCGACCGCAAGGAAACCGATTTGCGCAAAGTCATTCACGATGCTGTTGCAATGTTCCCTGGCGCGGTGAACGTGACCGGCCCTGATGCACCAGTGCTTGTTGCGGTAGACGAAGTACGTTTGCGCCAGTCGGTCCTGGCACTACTGCAGAATGCGCGCCGTTATGGGGGCCCGACCATAACCGCCTTATTGGAACAAACCGCAACAGGCTTTGTCATCACCGTTCAAGACGACGGCCCCGGCCTCAGCGCGGCAGAGAAATCACAAGCCTTCGACCGCTTCTTCCGAGGCTCCAACGCCTCCGGACAGGGCGCTGAAGGAAGCGGCCTGGGCCTGCCCGTGGTCAAGTCCATCTTGGAGGCGCATGGCGGCTCGGTCGCGTTGCAGGACGTGGAGAGCGGCGGTTTGCGCGTCGTCATGACCCTTCCAAAAGAGCCACGGATGAAAGTGGTTGCATCTGGGCCCACCAAGCGCAAATCGGCGTAATCCGGCAGGCGGAACGAACGACATGAATATTCTACTGGTCGAAGACGAAGCGCGCGTTGCTGACTTCATCCGGCGCGGTCTGTCTGCCGAAGGCTGGGCCGTCGATCATGCGGCGGACGGCGAAGATGCTCTCGAACACGCGGCATCGAATAGCTATGATGTGATCCTTCTCGACTTGATGTTGCCGGGCGTCCAAGGGCAGGAGGTGTGCCGCAAACTGCGTGCGCGTGAATCAAAGACGCCGATCCTAATGCTGACGGCTCTTGATAGTCCCGAGGAGAAGGTCGACGGTCTCAAGATGGGGGCTGATGACTACCTGGCCAAACCGTTCGACTTCGATGAGTTGATCGCGCGGATCGAAGCGTTGCACCGACGGGCAACAGGCTACACTGCGGACTTTGGTGACGCAAAACTGGCGTGCGGCAGCCTGACCTTCGACCGGTCTTCGTTGAAAGTGACCGTCAATGGGGCAGAGATCGAGCTCTCCAAGAAAGAACGCGACCTTCTGCTTCTCTTTCTTACCAATTCAGGACGCGTGCTCTCCCGTGAGCGTATCCTCAATTCGGTCTGGGGCTTAAACGCTGATCCGCTGACCAATGTCGTGGATGTTTATGTCGGACGCCTCCGCCGCAAGATCGGCGCCGAAGGCAAGCGGATCGTGACGCTGCGGAATGTCGGGTACCGTATGAACTGAGCCAAGCGCGACGTTTGTTCATGAGCCGCCATGCACGACTTCCGAAATTTAAGGGGTTTTGGGCGCCGCGCAGCGATTTACTGCAGCGCGGAGCCAGGACTTTTCGCAACCGCAAGAGGCCGCTTTTTTCCGCGCCAAGTCGCGAGAACGAAAGACCTTGCGTAAGTGCACCTGTTTAGCGGCGCACGGTGACTTCTGCGCCGGGTTCTTCGGGCTCGTTATCGACCATCTCGGACGGGAAACCGGGTGCACGGACATCTAGGCCTGTGGCTTCTTCCAGGCGTTTGATGATGTTGGGGCTGAGCTCGCGTGGCCCGAACCGATCGATGCCGTCCTGGAAGAGTTGGATCAGGAGCGGGTTGAGGTCCAGCGGTACATTGGCCCGGTCGGCGACCTCTTGGAAAAGCCCGATATCTTTGGCCACCAGATCCATTGTGAAGGAGATATCGCGCGAGCCGTTGAGGATCACCTGGCTTTCAGTTTCGTGCACGAAGGACGTGCCCGACGAGATCCGCATCGCCTCATAGGCCACGCCCAGGTCCATGCCAGCGCCTTTGGCCACGGTCAGCGCCTCGGCGCAACTGACCAGGTTTGCGGTGGCTAGGTAGTTGGTCAGAACTTTCAGGATCGAGGCTGATCCCAGTTCGCCGGTGTGCAGGATGCGGCGGCCCATGATGGTCAGGATGGGCAGCACCTGCTCAAAGGTCGCGCGGTCACAGCCTGCAAAGATCGAAATATTGCCGGTATCCGCCCGGTGACAGCCGCCCGAAACGGGGCAGTCCACCGCCGCGCCGCCCTGATCGATGACCGCCCCGCCAAGACGCTTTACTTCGGCCTCGTCGGTGGTTGACATCTCCATCCAAATCTTACCTGGGCCAACCACGGGCAGCATCTCTTGCATGACCGCGTCGGAGGCTGCGGGGCTTGGCAAGCACGTGATCACTGCGTCGCAGGCCGCCATCATCGCCGCCGGGCTTTGGCCGTCTGTAGCGCCAGCGGCCACCTTCGCGGCCACGAAATCGGCATTCAGATCGTGCACCTGCACGTCAACGCCGTTGCGCAAAAGCGAGCCCGACAGCTTGCCACCCACGTTGCCTAACCCAATGAACCCAATCTTCATGCCCGATCCTCCTGGCTTTTGCGCAACGTGCCGCGTCGCGCCGAGCGCCGTCGCTCTCGTTTCCGACAGGGCGGTGCCGCAAATGTGGGGCAGGGTGCACGCGGCCCTGTACCGGTGGTTGAAATGCGCCTAGTCTCTGAACCAGATTTCAGATGAAGGACCCATTTTCATGCCCATTACCTCTGGCGACATTACCGTCCACCTTGGCCCCCAAGAACAGGGTGGGCCCGACAGCCTGCTCGACCCGATTATCGACTTCATCGGTCAGGCCAAGCACCGCCAAAACCTGATGATCGCGATCCAAGAGATCGACGAGCCACGCATCGCGCACGCGATCATCGAGGCGCGGCTGCGCGGCGTGAACATCGATTTGGTGATCGAACAAAGCTATCTTCTGGCCGAGAAGAAGCCAGCCGATCTGACCAAAGCCAAAACGCCAGGCGGCAAGCACGAGATCAATCGCGAGCTGTTCGCCGCCATCCTGCGTTCAACCGCTGACATCAAAGTGGACTTCAACCCCAAGATTTTCCACCAGAAATTCATGGTCCTGGGTAATAAAGTCCTGACAGGATCGACCAATTTCACGACCACGGGGATATCCAAAAACCTCAACCACATTGTAGTGATTGACGATGCCGAGGTCGCCAATGCCTACAAAAAAGAGTTTCGCGAAATTCGCGAGGGGCGGTTCGGGAAGTTCTCTGTCGGTCATGGCGACGCGCCGAAAGAGGCGACCGTGTCGGGGATGCGCGTGAAGCCGCTTTTTGCGCCGGACCATGGGCCCGAGATGGAGATCATGAAACAGATCCTGAAGGCAAAATCGCATGTGGAGTTTGCTGCTTTCACCTTTGCCCAATCGTCCGGCATTGATGACGCGCTGATTGCGGCGCACAAAAATGGGATCAACATTCGCGGCGTGTTGGACCGGCGTCAGGCCAACCAGAAATGGGCGGCCAAGAAACCCCTGCAAGACGCCGGGATCGAGATTAAGGTCGCAGGCGGGCGGGGCAAGCTGGGTAAGGTGCACCACAAGCTGATGGTGATCGATGACCAGATCAGCATTTTCGGCAGCTTCAACTACACCAAGCCTGCCAACAAATCGAATGACGAGAACATTGTGATCGTCGGAGATTTGGAGGAGGCCGATCCGCAGGCGCGCGCCGATCAGTCAAAAATTGCTCAGGCCTGCCGGGCAGAAATTGATCGGATCATCACTGATTTTGCTGATTGATCAGTGACCTAAAGGTCAGGACTTAAAGTGTTTGGAGAGCTTTAGGCCCTGGCCTTGATAGTTTGATTTCAGCCCCGCGCCGTAGAGGATCTCGGGCCGTTCTGACATGCGTTCATAGATGAGCCGCCCGACCACTTGCCCATGTTCCAAAACAAAGGGCGCCTCGTGGCAGCGCACCTCGAGCACACCGCGCGCACCTGCGCCGCCCGCTGCGGCATGGCCAAATCCGGGATCGAAGAAGCCTGCGTAGTGCACGCGGAATTCGCCCACCATGGCGAGGTAAGGGGCCATTTCTGCGGCGTAGTCGGGGGGAATGTGCACGGCCTCGCGGCTGACCAGGATATAGAAGGCGCCGGGGTCAAGGATGATCTGCCCGGTGTCAGAGTGGATCTCTTCCCAGAAATCCGCGGGGTCGTAGACGCCGATCTTGTCAAGGTCGATGACGCCGGTATGGGGCTTGGCGCGGTAGCCCACGAGGTTCGAGCCTTGCGCGCGCAGATCGACGGAAAAGCCCAACCCATCTGCTATCGTCGGGGTTTGATCGACCAGCGGTGTCGCGGCGTGCAGTTCAGTCAGCGCCGTGTCGCTGAGAACCGCATGGCCGGTGCGAAACCGGATTTGGTTAAGCCGCTGCCCTGCACGCGCCAGCACGGAAAAGCTGCGCGGACAGATTTCGGCGTAGAGCGGACCGGAATAGCCTGCCGGCACGCGGTCAAACTCGGTGCCGCCATCGGTGATGAGCCGCGTCAGCAAGTCCAAGCGCCCAGTGGAGCTTTTGGCGTTGGCGGCGGCGGACATGTCTTGCGGCAGGGCGACCCGCTCCATCAAGGGGACGACGTAGACGCAGCCTTTTTCAAGCACGGCACCTTCGGTCAGATCAACCTGGTGCATGGTGAATTCGTCAATGCGGTCGGCCACGGCGCGGTCTTCGCCCGCCAGGAATGAGGCGCGCACACGGTAGGCGCGGGGCCCCAGGCGCAGATCCAAACTCGCGGGCTGCACTTGGCCTGCGACAAAGTCCGTATTAGCCGCAATAGCGCCGGATTGGATCAATTTTTCGATCTGTTGATTGGCCAGTACGCCGCTCATTCGCGCCTCACTTCACTGCGCCGATTGGGGTGCGAATGGAGATGAATTGGTCGGGCTAGCAGGACTCGAACCTGCGACCTTCCGTCCCCCAGACGGACGCGCTACCAGGCTGCGCCATAGCCCGACGCATGGGCTGTCATACCCGAATTGCACCCCGAGGCAAGGGGGAATTAACGGCTGTTTCGACATGTTGTTCGCGAACAAGATTTACTCTTGGCTCAGCATTGCGTCCCGCAAGGCGGCAAGGCGCGCGACAAGCGGTGTGATTTGGGCACGCTCAGCATCTGTAAGATGCGACGCCGTAAATGCCGCACTGAGCGCGGCAGGCGCTGTCTCGAATGCGTCCGGGTTCGGGTCCGGCATGTCGATGACGCGCGGTTTGGGGGCTGGCGGCGGTGGGGCCTCTGCAAAGACTTCAGCCGCAACAACCTCTTCGCGGGGTTCAGGCTGTGCGACGTCGGCAGTCTCTTCGACGGGTGGGGTTTCCTCTGGCGTGTCGACCCGGGCTGCACGCATAAAGCTGGGAATTTCTGGCGCGCTGCTCTCGGCGGATGGTTCCGGTTCTGGCTCCGGTGTGGGGGGGGCGTCTGCTTGCGCAGGTTCCGACGTCAAAAAGGACGGCAGTTCTGCGGCGGGCGCGTCTTCTTCGGCTTCGGGCTCTGGTGCTGGTACTTCTGGCACATCGGCAGGCTCTTCCGCCGCTGCAGACATAAACGAAGGCAACTCGGCCGCGGGTTCTGGAGCCGATGCGGCAACTGGGGTCTCCACTGCGCTCTCATCCGGGCTCTCATCCGGCTCATGGATCACATCTATCAGGGCCGCACTTTCTGCATCCAGCGGCTGGGACATCGCCGCCACATGGCCGATGCCTTTTTCGCGGAGCACCTTCTGGGCACCTTTGATCGTCAAACCGTCTTCGTGCAGCAGCTGCCGGATCCCGCCCAAAAGCATCATGTCCGTCGGACGATAGTACCGACGCCCGCCCGCGCGCTTGACCGGCTTTACTTGGTTAAATTTTGACTCCCAAAACCGCAACACATGCGGCTGCACCCCCAACCAATCGGCAACTTCTGAAATTGTGCGAAACGCGTCGGGGGATTTATCGGACATGTGGCCTTACTTCTTGTTTCCGGCGGCAACCCGATCTTTCATCAGGTGCGATGGCCGGAACGTGAGTACACGGCGCGGGTTAATGGGAACTTCCTCACCCGTTTTGGGGTTGCGACCCATCCGCGCGGTCTTGTCACGCACGGCAAACGTGCCGAAGGAGGAAATCTTGACCTGCTCTCCGCGGACCAGTGCGTCGGACATGTGCTCGAGCACGCTTTCGACCAGTTGCGCGCTTTCGTTGCGCGACAGTCCCACCTCGCGGAACACGGCTTCTGAAAGGTCCATCCGTGTTACAGTCTTCTCGGCCATGCTATCCCCCTGTCTTTCATGCAGAATAATGCGCTGGAGAATTCGAAGTCAATGGCAACACGCGGTCGATTCCACACGTTAAACGAGAAACTACCAGCGCAAAACCACAGCACCCCAGGCCAAGCCGCCACCGATCGCTTCTGTGACAATCAAATCACCTGGCTTGATTTGCCCGCGTTCGCAGCCAACGGACAGCGCTAAGGGGATCGACGCAGCAGAGGTGTTGCCGTGATCTTGAACGGTCACCACAACCTTTTCCATGTCCACGCCCATCTTCTTAGCGGTGCCTTGGATGATGCGGATATTGGCCTGATGAGGGACAATCCAGTTGATGTCTTCGGAGGATACGCCCGCGCGATCCATGGCCGTCTCTGCCGTCTGGCAGAGCTTTTCGACCGCATGGCGAAAGACCTGGTTCCCTTGCATCCGCAAGTAGCCTGTTGTGCCGGTGGAGACGCCGCCGTCTACGTAGAGGAGGTCCCGGTAGCGGCCGTCTGAATTCAGATCGGTGGCCAGTAGTCCCCGGTCGCTTGCGTCGCCCGCGCTGTCTTGTGCTTCAAGCACCAAAGCTCCCGCGCCATCGCCAAAAAGCACGCATGTTGCGCGATCGGTCCAATCCATGATCCGGCTGAACGTCTCGGCACCGATGACCAAGACTCGGCGCGCCTGTCCTGACAGGATCAGCGCGTTGGCGTTGGCCAAGGCATAGACAAATCCTGCGCAGACGGCCTGCACGTCAAACGCAAATCCCCGCGACATGCCAAGTTCAGCTTGAACCATGGAGGCGGCCGACGGGAATGTCAGGTCTGCGGTCGAGGTCGCAAGAACAATGGCATCAATATCATCGGCAGCAAACCCGGCATTCGTCAGCGCGTTGCGCGCGGCCGCGACGGCCAAATGCGAGGTGCTTTCCCCTTCGGCAGCAAAATGCCTACGCTCAATCCCAGATCGGGTACGGATCCATGCGTCTGTTGTGTCTAGGCTTTTTTCAAATTCAGCATTTTCAACAACGCGCTGAGGCAAATAGTGGCCAACGCCACGGACAACCGCTCTGAGCGTCATTGAGATCCTGTTTCCTCTGCGCCCGCGTGCCGGTGTGGCGCGGGAGTGTCCTTATGCGACATAGCGGCCGCCACACGCGCGGCTAACTTATCTGTAAAGCCGATCTGTGCAAGTTGGAAGGCGAGCTTCACTGCCGCGGACACGCCAGTTGCGTCTGCTGATCCGTGCGATTTGACGACGGTGCCGTTGAGGCCAAGGAACACGCCACCGTTTACGCGCCGCGGATCGATACGCTTTTTCAGCCGTCGCAGGGATGTGATGGCCAAAAGCGAGGCAAAACGCGACAGTGGCGAGTACTTGAAGGCCTGGCGCAGGAGGTCCCCGATCAGGGTCGCTGTTCCTTCGCCAGTTTTGATGGCCACATTGCCCGTAAAGCCATCTGTAACGATCACATCGCAGATGTCGCCTGGGATATCCCCGCCTTCAACGAAGCCAACGAAATCAAACCCGGCTGGGTCTGCTTGGGCTGCAATCAAGTCATAGGCTTCTTTGAGTTCGGGTCGTCCTTTGTGTTCTTCGGTACCGACGTTCAAAAGGCCTACGCGGGGCCTGATGAGGTTCATGCCGTTGCGCGCATAAGATGCGCCCATCAGGGCATATTGCAAAAGGTCGGTAGAATCGGCGCGGATGTCGGCCCCGACATCCAGCATGACATTGAAGCCTTGCGGATTGCGGCTGGGCCACAGAACGGCAATGGCTGGGCGCGTCACGCCTGGCAGGCGCCGCAGGCGGATCATGCTGAGCGCCATCAGAGCGCCTGTGTTGCCGCATGAGACTGCAACAGTGGCGTCCCCATTGCGCACCGCCTCAATTGCCGACCACATGGATGTGCCCGCTCCGTGGCGGACGACATGGCTTGGGCGATCTTCCATGCTCACCACATCAGCGGCGTCACGGATCTCGTAGCGATTGCGCAGATGTTTGCGTCGCTTCACAAGCGGCGTGAGCACGTCCTCCGGTCCATGAAAGATGAATCCGAGGTCCGGGTTCTTCCGCGCCGACTTGGCACAACCAGAGATAACAGCCGCAGGGCCTGCATCACCACCCATCACATCCACCGAGAGCATCACCGGGGCGATCTGATGCGTGCGTGCGGGCCCTTGGGTCATCGGCACAAAGTTCGAAAGGCTAAGGCGTAGCGGCTCAAGCCGCGTCGTCTTCCAGTTCGATTTCTTCTGTCAGAGGAACGATTTCCTGATCATCGTAGTGACCGCAAGCGGCACAGATGTGGTGCGGGCGCTTCAGTTCGCCGCAGTTGGAGCATTCGTTGGGGTTTGCAACGCTCAAACTGTCATGCGCACGCCGGTTGTTGCGGCGCGACTTGGAGACTTTGTTCTGTTGTACAGCCATGAAACTGTGCCTTCTTTTAATGTTGCGCCGATCCGGTCCAGCAACGTCTATCGCGCCGCTCGCACCGGGGTATCCCGCGCGGATAAGACAGCCACAATCGAATGTCCAATCCAAAATACGTGAGCGCGGCAAAATAGAAGGAACGCGCCAAGATGCAAGCG
>CAWUIP010000102.1:0-12316 GCA_963922415.1 uncultured Aliishimia sp.
AGTTGCCGCGACTTCAGGGCGGTGGATGCCGCAATACACCGATCCTCAAACAACGTGGTCAGCGAGAGGTGTTCTGTGGGCTAACGGGAATCATCTGGCTGCATCGAAAAATGCAGGATGCTTTCTTTCTGGTCATCGGGTCGCGCACCTGTGCGCACCTTTTGCAGTCGGCTGCCGGCGTCATGATCTTTGCCGAGCCCCGATTCGGTACGGCGATTCTGGAAGAGACCGATCTTGCGGGCCTTGCTGATGCACAGGTTGAGTTGGACCGTGTGGTTGATGAACTCTTGGCGCGCCGTCCCGATATACGGCAGCTCTTTCTGGTCGGGTCTTGCCCGTCCGAGGTCATCAAATTGGATCTTGCAACCGCGGCCGAACGTATGACGCAGCGCCACGCGCCGTCCGTCCGGGTTTTGAACTTCTCGGGGTCTGGGATTGAAACGACCTTCACACAAGGTGAAGACGCGTGCCTGGCCGCAATGGTTCCGGTTCTGCCCGAAGTGGGAGAGCGCCAACTCCTTTTGGTCGGTGCTTTGCCCGACGTTGTCGAAGCACAGGCGGTGGATCTGCTGCAGCAAATGGGCATTGGGCCGATCAAAGTTTTGCCGGCACCGCGCGCTGATGACGGCCTTGGCGTCGGGACAAACACAGTCTTTGCCCTCACACAGCCCTTCCTTGGGGATACACATGCAGCCTTAGAGCGGCGTGGTGCACGTCATTTGGCAGCCCCTTTCCCGTTTGGAGAAGAGGGGACGACTGCTTGGCTGGCCGCGATTGCTGCCGAGTTTGGCGTTGACCAAGCCACATTTGACCGCGTTACAGCCGCCCCGCGGGCGCGTGCGCGCAAGGCGGTTGCTCAAGCTGCCGAAGCGCTGAACGGCAAGTCCATCTTCTTCTTTCCAGACAGTCAGCTTGAAATCCCACTGGCGCGGTTTCTGACGCGGGAATGTGGGATGCGGGCCGTCGAGGTGGGCGCACCCTTCATCCACAAGGGCCTAGTCGGGCCTGATTTGGACCTTCTGCCCGAGGGTCCGACCCTGTCGGAAGGACAAGATGTTGATCTGCAGCTTGATCGCTGTCGTGCCGCCCGGCCTGACTTAACCGTCTGCGGTCTGGGTCTTGCCAACCCGCTGGAGGCTGAAGGGCTTGCCACAAAGTGGGCGATCGAACTCGTCTTCACGCCTGTGCACTTCTACGAACAAGCGGGCGACCTTGCTGGCCTCTTTTCCCGGCCATTGCGGCGCGCCGACATCCTTCAGATGGAGGGCGCGGTATGAAGCTGACCGTTTGGACCTATGAAGGCCCACCGCATGTGGGCGCGATGCGTGTTGCGACCGCGATGAAGGGTCTGCACTACGTTTTGCACGCGCCGCAGGGCGATACATACGCCGATCTCCTCTTCACGATGATCGAGCGGCGCAATCACCGCCCACCGGTCACGTACACGACCTTTCAGGCGCGCGATTTAGGCTCTGACACGGCGCATTTGTTCAAAACTGCGCTGACCGAAGCCTATGATCGCTACCAGCCGGAGGCGCTCATTGTGGGTGCATCTTGTACGGCGGAACTGATCCAGGACGACCCAGGCGGCATGTCCGAGATGATGGGATTGCCGGTGCCGACCATCCCGCTGGAACTGCCGTCTTACCAGCGCAAAGAAAACTTCGGCGCGGATGAGACGTTCTTTCAGATCGTCAAGGCACTCGCCAAGCCGATGGCGCGCACCGCCCAAGTCTCCGCCAATCTGATCGGGCCGACGGCCCTTGGGTTCCGGCATCGCGACGACATCACCGAGATCACAACGCTGCTATCGGACATGGGCATCAGCGTAAACGTTGTGGCGCCTATGGATGCCACACCAACCGATATCGCCAAGATGGGTGCCGCGCATTTCAACGTTCTGATGTACCCAGAAACTGCCGAGAGTGCGGCACGTTGGATGGAACGGGAGTTGGATCAACCGTTCACAAAAACGGTGCCTATCGGGGTTGGTGCCACACGTGATTTCGTCTCTGAAGTGGCCCAAATTGCTAATTTAGAGCCTTGTCTCGACGAAAGCCGCCTGCGGTTGCCGTGGTATTCGGCTTCGGTGGATTCGACATACCTCACTGGCAAACGCGTGTTTGTGTTTGGCGACGGTACACATGTCAAAGCCGCAGCGCGCATCGCTCGGGACGAGATGGGGTTCGAGGTTGTGGGCCTTGGGTGCTACAACCGCGAGATGGCGCGCGACATTCGCGCAATTGCCCGCGATTTCGGCGTACCTGCGACCATTACGGATGACTATCTGGAGGTCGAACAGGTCATCGAGGCCCTCGCGCCCGAAATGATCTTGGGCACGCAGATGGAACGGCATATCGGCAAGCGCCTGGGCATTCCCTGCGCTGTGATTTCCTCACCCGTTCACGTGCAAGACTTCCCGGCCCGCTACTCACCCCAGATGGGTGTTGAGGGCGCAAATGTCATCTTTGACACCTGGGTTCATCCCCTGGTTATGGGGCTTGAGGAGCATTTGCTCACCATGTTCCGCGAGGATTTCGAGTTCCACGACCAAGCGGGCCCTTCGCATCACGGCGGCAAAGCCACCGCGCGCAAGGACGTCGCAGAGGAACCCTCACACGTGCCCACTGGCGGCAATGTCATCTGGCTGGCTGACGCGGAAAAAGAGCTCAAGAAAATCCCATTCTTTGTACGCGGAAAAGCGCGGCGGAACACCGAAACCTTCGCAGAGATGCAGGGTGTGCGCGAGATCTCGATCGACACGCTTTACGAAGCAAAGGCGCATTATGCCCGATGACGCCATGATCCGAGGCCGGATGCCCGGCTATCGCGTGGTGATCGTCACGCTGGACAGCCATGCGGTTGGCCCAGCCGCGCGCGCGATGGAGAAGCTTCTACCCGATTATCCTGGCCTGAATGTCTCGATCCATGCGGCCGCCGAATGGGGCGAAACCCCCGGCGCGTTCGAAGCTGCCGCCGAGGCGGTCCGTCAGGGCGATATAATCGTCTCTAACTTGTTATTTTTGGAAGAACACGTCGCGCGTATTAAGCCACATCTTGAAGCCCGCCGTGAGGCCTGCGACGCGATGATTGGCGTGATTGCGGATGCTTCTATCGTGAAGCTCACCCGCATGGGCAGCCTTGACATGATGGCGCCCGACAGTGGCGCGATGAAGCTGATGAAAAAGCTGCGCGGCTCGTCCAAGCCTTCCAGCAGCAACGGCGCAGACAAGATGCGGCTCTTGCGGCGGCTGCCCAAGATCCTGCGCTTCATTCCCGGCAAGGCGCAGGACCTGCGGGCGTGGTTCCTGACGATGCAGTATTGGCTTGGCGGGTCCGACGACAATGTCGAGGCGATGCTGCGGTTCTTGTTAAACCGCTACGCCACGCATGGCGCGTGGACGAACGCACCCGCCGCAGCGGCGCCCATCGATTACCCCGATGTCGGGCTTTACCACCCCGACGTGCCTGGTCGCATCACCACCGATTCTGCCGATTTGCCAAGTCCAAAGGGCGCGACACTCACGGTCGGGCTTCTGATGATGCGCTCTTATGTGCTGAGCTCTGACACGGCGCATTATGATGCGGTCATTCGTGGGTTCGAGGCGCGGGGCACTCGTGTTCTGCCGGCCTTTGCCGGGGGGCTCGACGGGCGCCCGGCGATTGACGGTTACTTTGACGGCCAAATCGACGCGCTTGTGTCCTTGACGGGATTCAGCCTGGTGGGCGGTCCTGCCTATAACGACAACGCGTCTGCCATCGATGTTCTGAAGCGGTTGGACATTCCCTACATTGCGGCGCATCCGCTCGAGTTCCAGACGCTTGGGCAGTGGACCGCCAGCACCCAAGGCCTGGGTCCGATTGAGACCACAATGCTCATCGCGCTGCCCGAACTCGACGGCGCGACCAATCCAACCGTTTTCGCTGGGCGGCTCGACCCCGATGTTGCCGCCAAGGTTGGCTTGAAAGACGCCAAGTCGATGATGCCCTGCGAAGAGCGTGTCGCGAGCCTTGTCGAAAAGACAATCCGTCTTGCTCGCCTGCGCCGGAGCCACGTGTCCGAACGGCGTGTTGCGATTGTCCTTTTTGGCTTTCCGCCGAATGCCGGTGCAACTGGAACTGCGGCCTATTTGTCGGTCTTTGAAAGTCTCTTCAATACGTTACGCCGGATGAAGTCCGAAGGTTACGATGTTGATCTTCCGGCTGATGTGGATGCCTTGCGCGCGCACGTGCTTCAAGGCAACGCCGCCCAATACGGACAAGAGGCAAACGTCGCTGCACATGTTTCAGCCGACGACATGGTGCGTACCAACCGCCACTTAGACGAGATCGAAGCGGTTTGGGGTCCAGCGCCCGGTCGCGCGCAGTCCGACGGGCGTGGCGTTTTCGTTCTTGGATCCCATTTCGGGAACGTCTTTGTCGGCGTGCAGCCTGCCTTTGGCTATGAAGGCGACCCAATGCGGCTGCTGTTTGAACGTGGCTTTGCGCCAACGCATGCCTTTGCGACGTTCTATTCCTGGCTGCGTGACACCTACCAGGCCGACGCGGTTCTGCATTTTGGGATGCATGGCGCGCTGGAGTTCATGCCGGGCAAGCAAGCAGGTCTTGACGGCACCGACTGGCCAGATCGCTTGATTGGCGAGATGCCAAATGTGTATCTTTACGCGTCGAACAACCCGTCGGAGGCAACGCTGGCCAAGCGTCGGTCTGGCGCGGTGACGGTCACGCATCTGACACCGCCTTTGGCGCAAAGCGGTCTCTACAAAGGCCTGCAAGAGCTTAAAGACAGTCTGACGCGCTGGCGCAACCAGTCGAGCGACGCGAGTGATCGCGCTGAACTGGAGGCGTTGATTGAAGAGCAAGCCGAGGCCGTGGACTTGGGCGGACATGCTGCCGAAGATCTTTGGTTGAAGTTGTTAGAGACTGAGGATGCGTTGATCCCGGATGGGCTGCACATTGTGGGTCAGCCACTCACGGATGCGCAGCGCGCAGATTACCTAAGTTTCATCGACGCCGCGCCAGAGACGCATGCCAATGTGGATGCGTTGTTGCAAAAAGATAGCGAGCTTGATGGCTTGATGCGCGCGCTGGGCGGGCAGTTCATTCCACCTGTGCCCGGCGGCGATATCGTACGCTCAACAGAGGTTTTGCCCACAGGCCGCAACATCCATGCCTTTGATCCGTTCCGGATGCCCACCGAATTCGCGATGCGCGATGGGGCGAAACAGGCGGACCTGCTGTTGCAGACGCATCCCACCCTGCCGCGCTCTGTGGCGCTGGTGCTTTGGGGCTCTGACAACATCAAATCCGATGGCGTTCCAATCGCGCAAGCGCTCGCCCTGATGGGATGCCGCCCCCGGTTTGACAGCTTTGGTCGCCTGTCTGGTGCCGACCTGATCCCCCTGGTCGAACTGGGCCGTCCCCGGATCGATGTGATCATGACGCTTTCCGGCATTTTCCGGGACCTTTTGCCTTTGCAGACCCGCATGTTGGCGGAAGCCGCGCTGCGCTGTGCCGAAGCTGACGAGCCTTTGGACCAGAACTTCATCCGCGCCCACGCACTGGCCTATGCCGAAAAGATGGATGTCGATCTGGCGACAGCAGCCTTGCGTGTCTTTTCAAATGCTGAAGGCGCGTATGGGTCTAACGTCAATCAACTGGTCGACAGTTCTGCCTTTGGGGATGAGGACGAATTGGCGGACGCCTATCAGGCACGGAAAAGCTTTGCCTACGGCGTCGACGGCAAATGCGTGGCCAACCCGGCACTGCTGCAGCAGGCCTTGGCGGATGTCGAGCTTGCTTACCAGAACCTCGAAAGCGTCGAACTTGGTGTGACCACCGTCGATCATTACTTTGACACGCTGGGCGGGATTTCCCGAGCCGTGAAACGTGCGCGTGGCGGTGAAGAGGCGGCTGTTTACATCGGCGATCAGACACGCGGCACCGCCAAGGTGCGCACGCTCAAGGAACAAGTGGCGCTGGAAACGCGCGCCCGGTCACTGAACCCCAAATTCTTCGAAGGCCTCCTGAAACACGGCTCCGAAGGCGTGCGCCAGATCGAGGCGCAGGTGACCAACACGATGGGCTGGTCCGCGACCACGGGCCAAGTCGATCCATGGGTCTATCAAAGGATTTCCGAGACTTTCGTCCTGGACGAAGATATGCGCCAACGGCTGGCCGACCTGAACCCGGTCGCCTCGTCGCGCATGGCGAACCGCCTTTTGGAAGCCTCTGACCGCAACTACTGGACGCCCGACGCAGATACGCTCGCCGCCCTGCAAGACGCTGCCGATGCCATCGAAGATCAAATGGAAGGGATCGCAGCGCAATGACCCTCGTGAACAATAGGAGGGCAGCATGGCCCCACTAGACCGCAATCCCCCGAACCTGCGGGGCCAGGACGGCGAAGGCTCTGTCCAGGTCCATCAAGACGCCTCCATGAAGATCGAAGGCGCGAAGGTGTTTTCTGTCTATGGGAAGGGCGGCATCGGGAAGTCGACGACATCGTCGAACCTGTCGGCGGCGTTTTCGATGCTGGGCAAGCGCGTCTTGCAGATTGGGTGTGACCCCAAGCATGACAGCACGTTCACGCTGACGGGTCAGCTTCAGCCGACTGTGATCGATATCCTTAAGGAGGTGGATTTCCATCCCGAAGAGCTCCGCCCCGAGGATTTCGTCACCGAAGGCTTCAATGGAGTCAAATGCGTCGAAGCAGGCGGGCCGCCTGCGGGCACCGGCTGCGGTGGTTACGTTGTCGGACAGACCGTGAAGCTTTTGAAGCAGCACCATCTGCTCGACTCCACCGATGTGGTGATCTTTGACGTGTTGGGCGATGTGGTCTGTGGCGGCTTTGCGGCCCCCCTTCAACACGCAGACCGCGCTGTGATTGTAACGGCGAATGACTTTGACAGCATTTACGCGATGAACCGGATCATCGCGGCGGTGCAGGCGAAGTCATCGAACTACAAAGTGCGCCTTGCGGGCTGCGTTGCCAACCGGTCGCGCGACACTGATGAGATTGATAGGTTCTGTGACCGCGTCGGCTTTAAGCGCATCGCACATATGCCCGATGTTGACGCCATCCGTCGCTCGCGTCTGAAGAAAAAGACGCTGTTCGAGATGGCCGAGGAAGAGGACATCGTCCGCTGCCGCGCCGAGTATATCCGCCTTGCAGAGACGCTTTTGCAGGGCACCGAGGCGTTGACGCCCGCGCCGATGGAAGATCGCGACATCTTTGAGCTCTTGGGATTTGATTGATGGCTGACGGCGCGCCGCATATCCCTGAAACGGCTCAAACAGTGGGCTACATCCGGACGCGCGCCCGGGTCGAGGACTATTTTGACCGGACGGCGACCCAAACCTGGGAACGCCTCACGTCGGACGCGCCGGTGTCGCGCATTCGCCAAACTGTGCGCGACGGACGTGACCAGATGCGGGCGCTGATGCTGTCCTGCCTGCCCAAAGACTTGCGCGGGCGTCGCATCTTGGACGCCGGGTGCGGCGCTGGGCAAATGACGGCAGAGCTTGCTTTGCGCGGCGCAGATGTGATGGCGGTCGATATCTCGCCCAGTCTGATTGGTATTGCCGAACAGCGCCTGCCAAGCGATCTTCGTCACCGGGTGCAGTTTGCGGCAGGCGATATGCTGGATCCGGCGCATGGCCCGTTTGACCACGTCGTCGCAATGGACAGCCTGATTTACTACACGGCGGACGACATCGTGTCTGCCTTGGACCGTTTGCAGTCGCGCGTGGCTGGATCGATTGTCTTTACCGTCGCACCCCGTACGCCGCTTTTGATGGCGATGTGGTACGCCGGGCAGGTCTTTCCAAAGAACGACCGCAGCCCGACGATGATTCCACACAGCCGCAACCGGCTGAAAGCAGCGGCCTTCGCGCAAGGCACGCCATTGCGGATTATGTCGGCTGGGCGCGTCGCGCGGGGTTTCTACTTCTCGGAAGCGATGGAGGTGCAGCCGTGATCCTGCTGGGGGCAGATCGGTTGAAGGAGCTGTCGCTCCGCGCGCTGCCTTTTGCGGATGCGGCCAGCAAAGATCTGCCACTTGGGCAGCTTTTGCGCCTGTCGCTGTTCCAAGTTTCGGTCGGGATGGCGTCAGTGCTACTACTCGGCACGCTAAACCGCGTGATGATCGTCGAGATGTCGGTGCCCGCGATGATCGTCGCGATCATGGTCGCGCTTCCGGTTCTTATTGCTCCGTTTAGAGCCTTGTTGGGCTTCCGTTCCGACACCTATCGCAGTGCGATTGGGTGGAAGCGTGTGCCCTACATTTGGTTCGGGTCGCTGTGGCAAATGGGCGGGCTCGCGATCATGCCGTTCGCGCTTTTGATCCTGTCGGGCAATGCCACCTACAACATCCCCTTTGCGGGCGAGGTCTTTGCAGGTGTCGCCTTTCTGCTGACCGGCTTGGGTCTGCATATGACGCAGACGGCGGGGCTTGCCCTGGCCTCTGACCGCGCCACGGATGAAACCCGGCCGCGTGTTGTGGCGCTGCTGTATGTCATGTTCCTGCTGGGCATGGGCCTCTCGGCTGTGGTCATTGGCACGCTCTTGGCCGATTTCTCTGCCGACCGTTTGGTGCGGGTGGTTCAGGGGGCCGCGCTCTTCGGCGTGATCCTCAACCTCATCGCGCTTTGGAAGCAAGAGCAGGTGCAGCCGATGACCAAGGCGGAACGCGCGGCACCCAAGCCGCTTTTCCGGGACGCTTGGACCGATCTGATGGCTGGCGGTCACGCGGGACGGCTGTTGGCCTGTGTGTTCTTGGGAACACTGGCGTTCAACATGCAAGATGTCTTGTTAGAGCCTTATGGCGGCGAAGTACTCGGCCTGTCCGTATCGGCAACCACCTTCCTGACGGCGCTGTGGGCCAGCGGCGCGTTGGCCGGATTTGTCTTTGCTGGGCAGCGTCTGTCGCAAGGGTCAAACCCCTACAGATTGGCTGGCTTGGGCATTCTGGCGGGTGTTTGGGCCTTTTCACTGGTCATCTTCTCGGCCCCTATGGGGTCGGATGCGCTATTCTATGCCGGCGCGCTTTTGATCGGTTTTGGGGGCGGGCTTTTCGCGGTCACGACGCTGATGGCCGCCATGTCGATGTCAGACTCAACGCGCACCGGCAACGGTTTGGCCTTGGGCGCCTGGGGCGCCGCACAAGCGACCGCTGCTGGGCTGGCCATCGCACTGGGCGGCACGCTGCGCGATTGGGTCGGCGCAATCGCAAGTTCTGGCCAGTGGGGCGAGGCGCTGAACACGCCCGCCACTGGGTATTCCTTTGTTTATCACAGCGAGATTGGCCTTCTCTTCGCCACGCTCGTCATCCTCGGTCCCCTCGTGCGCAAAGCGGGGCCACCCACCCAACCAAACCCCCAAGCCGCGCGGTTGCGGCTGGCGGATTTGCCTACGTGACCATGACCGGAGGACCTGACCCATGGTGAATGCATTCTTTGGTGAGTTTGATCTCGCGAGCCTCACGCTGTGGCTCTTCTATATCTTCTTTGCGCTGCTCATCTTCTACATCCAACGCGAGAACATGCGCGAAGGCTATCCGATGACGGATGACGACGGCGACGTGTCCCCGAACCAAGGCCCATACCCGGTGCCAGAGGATAAGACCTTCCTGCTGCCCCACGGACGGGGCGAAGTGACCGTGCCATCTGGTCAGCGCCCGGATCGCACCGACATCGCGTTAGAGCGTGCGGGTCCTGGCAACGGTTACCCATTGGAACCCACTGGCGATCCCATGATCGATGGTGTTGGCCCAGCCAGCTGGTGCAATCGCGAAGATGTGCCAGAACTCGACGGCCACGGGCATCCCAAGCTTGTGCCCATGAGTGCCGCAGAGGGCTTTTCTGTAAAGGCAGGCTTTGATCCGCGCGGGCTGCCAGTCATGGCCGGTGATAAGGAAATCGTGGGTCGCTGCAGCGATATGTGGATCGACGAGCCAGAGCAATTGGTGCGTTATCTGGAAATCGAACTAGACCCTAAATGGGGCTCTGGCACGCGTTTGGTGCCGCTGACATTTGCGCGCATTCTGCCGACGCGGGTCCAAATCCGGTCGATCTATGGCGCGCATTTCGACAGCGTGCCCAAGCACGCCAGCCCACGCCAAGTCACCAAGCTGGAGGAAGACAAGATCTCTGCCTTCTACGGCGGTGGCCAGATGTATGCCGATCCTTCGCGGCAGGAACCGCAACTTTAAACCTCGGCAAGGAGGTCAAGCGCCATGTCCCACGACGATTTTGAAATCGAACCTGTTCCCGGCCTGCCCGAAAAACCGCCAGCGGATGAAAAGATCCTATGGCAGGGCCGTCCGGACTGGTGGGCCTTGGCGCGCGAGAGCCTGTGTTTGTACTGGGTCGCTGGATACTTCGCGCTGTTGGCAGTGTGGCGGCTTTTGACGGTGATTGATGTGCTCCCCTTTGGTCAGGCAATTGGCGCATCGGTTCCGTTCTTGGCCCTTGGCTTGGTCGTTTGTGGTCTGCTCCTCCTCTTTGCTTGGATCCAGGCGCGTTGCACGCTCTACACGATCACCACAGCCCGCATAGCCATGCGCATTGGGGCCGCTCTGACGCTGACGCTCAACTTGCCCTATCGCCAGATCGCCAACGCCTCGCTGGATCTGCGTAAAGGTGGCACTGGGACAATCGCGCTTGAGACGATGGGTGAAACACGGCTGAGCTATTTGGTCTGTTGGCCGCATGTGCGTCCGTGGCGGATGCGCCGGGTTGAGCCTGCGTTGCGCTGTATCCCAGAGGCCGACAAGATCGCGCGGATCATCGCAGACGCCGCTCAGCGCCGGGTGGCCGAACCTGTGGTCGAGCGGCGTGCGCCTCACTTGACGGTTGCAGCGGAGTAGGGACCATGGATCAGACCCGCAGCCGCCAATACCACGCCCAAGCCGACGAAATGATCCCGGCGATCCTATTGCGGCTTGTCTTCGCGTTGGTTCTGGCCGTTTTGGCGCTGGTGACAGTCGCCAAGCTTTCGGGCCGCCCGCTCGAAGCGACACCTGCCCAGACCGAGATCGTGCGCGAACGTGCCATCTTCCTAGAGGCCGACGCTGGCGGGGCGGTACGCGTTCTGGACAACAAAGGTTCTGTTTTGGCCGATCTTGATCCTGATCAAGGCGGCTTCATCGCGGGTGTGGAACGTGTGATCGCGCGCGAACGCATGAAGCGATCCGTGGGTCATGGTGGGCCCGTCCTTTTGCAACTGCGCGAAGGCCATCGCTTGTCGATCCTAGACCCTGAGACGGGCTGGACGGCAGAGTTGATGGGTTTTGGCGCCGACAACGTCCGCAGCTTTGCCAGGCTGTTGGATCAACCCTAGACCCGGAGGAAGCCACGATGGGACTATTGACCAAAGACGTCGAACGACACCCGTGCACGGTGGAAGTCAGCCACTGCTTTGAAAGCTTGCATGCCCATGTGAAGTTTAACGACGGGGCCGTGGTGCACCCGGGCGATGAGGTCATCGTCAAAGGTCCAGAGATCATGGCCCCTTATGGCGAGGTTGTGCGCGAAGACCGTGAAGCCGTGATTTACCGCGCCTCTGCGTTGGAACGGCTGTGGACCCGCCTCACCGGCGATCTGGAGTTTATGGAGCTCTGCGAATTTTCCTTCTCTGAGGAGGTCAAGCTATGAACATGCATGCCAAGCACACCGCTGATGCGACCACCGTCGAAGAGGGGCTTGCGATCGCTGAAGCGCAAGACGCCGTCTATAACGACGAGATGGCAACTGAGACGGCGATGCAGAACACGCTGTTGACGCCGCGGTTTTACACCACCGACTTTGATGAACTGGATGCAGTAGATGTCAGCCCTGTCCGGGATGACTGGGATGCCTTGATCGCCCAGATGGAAGCAGACCCTAATCGGGGGCATTTCAAGAAGAATGAAGACTGGGATCACATCGATTGGGAGGGGATGGAGCCCGAGCTCAAGAAAGAGTTCATCGATTTCCTGATCTCGTCCTGCACGGCTGAGTTTTCGGGCTGCGTGCTGTATAAAGAGATGAAGCGGCGCGGCTCTAACAAAGACATAACGCAGCTTTTCCAACTGATGGCGCGCGACGAGGCGCGGCACGCGGGCTTCATTAACGATGCGTTGCGGGAAGCAGGGCTGCGCGTGAACTTGGGTTTTCTGACCCAAAAGAAGAAATACACCTACTTCCGGCCCAAATTCATCTACTACGCGACGTACCTGTCCGAAAAGATCGGCTATGCGCGCTACATCACGATCTTCCGTCATCTCGAGGCAAATCCAGAGCATCGCTTCCACCCGATTTTCAAGTGGTTCCGCGA
>CAWUIP010000103.1:0-12254 GCA_963922415.1 uncultured Aliishimia sp.
ATGGTCCGAGGCAGGATTTGACGAGGCGGATTACTTGAACTCCGTCGGCTATACCCTTGCACACGGCGAGAAAAGCTATTCAACTATCGAACAACAATGGGCGCGCCCAACGTTGGAGATCAATGGCATGTGGGGCGGTTATCAGGGCGTCGGCACCAAAACCGTTATCCCGTCTGAGGCGCATTGCAAACTCACCTGCCGTCTTGTCGGTCAGATGGATCCCGACCATGTCCGCGACTCTATCCGCGCCCATATCGAAGCGCGCCTTGGGCCTGACCTGAAAGTTCGCTGGGATCAGGGCCTCGACGGCTCCTCTGCCCCGGTGATGGACACATCCCGGCCTGAATTTGAAAAAGCGCGCGGGGCTCTATCGGATGAATGGAATCGCGAAGCTGTATTTGTCGGTATGGGCGGCTCAATCCCGATTGCAGGCATGTTTAAAGATATCTTGGGGCTAGACAGCATGCTCATTGGGTTTGCAGCGGAGGATGACGCGATCCACTCGCCCAATGAAAAGTACAACGTAGACGCCTTTCATCGCGGTACGCGGAGTTGGGCCCGTGTCTTAGCGGCGTTAACTGCATGATCCCTGAGTTTGAAGCGGAGCGCGCCTTCGCCAATGGACAGGAGATTGCCTATGCGCGTGGCGGCTCGGGGCCGCCGGTGCTTCTCCTGCACGGGTTTCCACAAACCCACGCGATGTGGCACCAGATCGCGCCGCGTCTTGCGGAAAACTTCACTGTGGTTGCTGCCGACCTGCGCGGCTACGGCGCAAGCTCCAAACCCCCAGACGCTGCAGATTACGGGTTTCGGGATATGGCGCAGGACCAAGTCGCGTTGATGGCGGCGCTTGGCTTCGACGCCTTCCACGTGATCGGTCATGACCGCGGCGGCCGCACCGCCCATCGCATGGCCCTTGATCATCCCAACCGCCTGCGCAGCTTGGCCGTTTTGGACATCGTGCCAACGCATCTTTTGTTGGCAGACCTGACAAAAGAGGTGGCCGCTGCTTACTATCACTGGTTTTTCCTGGCCCAACCGTCACCGTTGCCAGAGCGCATGATCGGCGCGGACCCAGATGCCTATTTCGAAAGCTGCCTTGGGGGCTGGGGCGCTGGAGCACTTGAAGACTTCAATGCAACAGCCTTAGAAACATACAGAAACGCCTGGCGGGACCCGGATACGATCCGAGGCATGTGTCATGACTATCGCGCGGCGTTGACGCTCGACTTCGAAGTGGACACCGCGGATTTGGAGCGGCGCGTCACCTGTCCTGCGCTTGTGCTCTACGGTGCAGATGGCGCAATGGGACGCGCATACGATGTGCCAGCGACCTGGGCACCGCGCCTGACCAACATGACGTCTAGCGCGATACCTGGCGGGCACTTTTTTCCCGACACGCATCCCGACCCGACAGCTGAGGCCCTTTTGGCGTTTTTAAGAAGCACCGCGTAAAGCGGCTTATGATGAAGCTGTCCCGCTTGCTTTCGCCAGGAACCAGTGATTTCAATGTGTTAAGCTCAGGCTAAATCGCGGCCACCCTAGCCACGCGGAAACACAAAGCATCGATCGCGCGGAACCCGAAGATAAAGCACCGTCCCGGCCTTCGGCAAAAAAACCTGCGGCACGACGGCCTTTAGGACAGTGCCCGTCTCAACAAGGCATAGCTCAACCAAGCTTTCGTGGCCCAAAAAACGTGCTCTTCGCACTTCCGCACGAGCCGGCGTCCCATCTGCCGGTGTTGCCGGCGGCGGCGTGGCGCGGTCAAAGTCGATGCGCAAGTGCTGGGGACGGAATACGATGTCTACGTCTGATCCATCCGGGTAGCCAGGCGCCAGAAAACGACCAAAGGGCGTCTGTGCAATTGCCCCTTCAACAACGCTTTGCAATACATTGACATCACTAAAGAATGCCATTGCATCACGATCCATGGGGCGGTTGTAGATGTTGTAGGGAGCCCCCATCTGCACAATCTGCCCGTCCCGCATCAGTGCGATTTCGTCTGCCATGCGCATCGCCTCTTCTGGCTCATGCGTCACCAACAAGACTGCCGTATCTTCTTCCTTCAACAGCGCTAGGGTTTCGTCACGGATGCCGTCGCGCAACCGGTTATCGAGTCCCGAAAAGGGTTCGTCCATAAGCATAATTTTCGGACGCGGTGCCAGCGCGCGCGCCAGTGCGACACGCTGCTGTTCACCACCTGACAGGCTGCTGGGATAAGCCTCTGCAAACTGCGCAAGACCGACCCGGTCCAGCAGTTCCGCAATCCGATCTTCTTGCTGGGCACGTCGCCCGGCCAGGCCAAAACCCACATTTCCCGCCACGGTCAGATGCGGGAAAAGAGCAAAATCCTGGAACATCAGACCGATCTGTCTGTGTTCCGGGGGCGTCTGCAGGGCCGGGTCGCTGACGCAGACGCCATCGACAAGGACCTCGCCTTGGTCTTGGGTTTCGACGCCGGCAATCATACGCAAGGTGGTGGATTTACCGCAGCCCGACGGCCCAAGTAGACAGGTCACCTGCCCCGGCGACACCGTCAAGGACACATCCTTCACGACCGTTCGTCCGGCAAAGTTACGCGACAGATTGCGCACCTCAAGCCGAGGTGCAGACGTGTGGAGAGCCGTCAAGGATGCGTTCCCGATAAAAACACTGCGGATTTAACAAGCCCACTGGAGGCCCGCAACCCTTGCCATATCAAGAGTTTTTCCTGTCGGTGGTGACTATAGAGTTGCGTTCACATTCCCGCCATCCAGAAGGATGTTCTGCCCGACGATGAACCCAGCATGTTGCGAACACAGGAACGCGCAGGTCGCCCCAAACTCTTCCGAGGTACCATAGCGCCCTGCCGGGATCTCCCTCCAGACCTGCTGTGTCGCCTCATCCCGGCTGATGCCCTGCCGCTCCGCGATCATATCATCAAGCGCAAACCGGCGGTCTGTCGCATGACTGCCCGGCAGAAGGTTGTTGATCGTCACCCCGTGCCCTGCGACTTGCCGTGCGGTCCCGGCTACATAGCCCGTCAGACCTGCGCGGGCCGAATTCGACAAACCAAGCACTGGAATGGGCGCCTTCACCGATTGCGAGGTGATGTTGACGATGCGGCCCCAACCACGCGCGATCATCCCCGGCAAGACCGCCTTCATCAGCGTAATCGGCGTGATCATATTCGCATCAAGGGCCGCCAAAAAATCTTCCCGCTCCCAATCACTCCAAAGGCCAGGGGGTGGGCCGCCGGCATTGGTCACCAGAATATCCACGTCGCCCGCAGCCTCCAAAAGCGCGGCCTGCCCATCCGGTGTCGTCACATCGGCGGCCACAGTCTCGACCGTCACACCCAAAGCCCGCACGGCCTCCGCTGCTGTTTCCAGCGCTTCGGCGCCGCGCGCGTTCATTACCAATTCAACGCCCGCCTCGGCCAAAGCCATTGCGCATCCCAGACCCAGTCCCTTTGACGATGCACAAACGATGGCGCGCTTGCCTGCTATTCCCAAATCCATATTCTTGGCCTTCCTGATATCGTGCTGCGTGCAACTTGGCCCGTTCAGTGGACAATTGCCAGTAAAACGCCGGACCGTTGACCGAATGGTGACACAAACCTACTCTAATTGAGGTCTTTGACCGTTGTGCGAGCGACAGAGCATGCCAGACCAACTACCCCCCGTACAGAACTTCCGCGTCTTTCGCGGCACTGATTTTCGTGTCGCGAACGGGGCAAATTTGGGCGACGATTTGGTCTGCGCTGAGGACATTATGCTCGACGACATTTATGCGCTAGAGAAGACTGCCGCCCCAGTGCGGCTGGCGTTGCACATGTCACGCCAAGCCTTTTCCGTGGCCGACACAACCGAGGTTGGCGTTCCAGATGCTTTGGTTTTCCTCGACGCCGCCATGACCCTGATGTCACCCGATGGCGCAACACTCGACGCGCTGATCTTGGTTGAACTGACCGATGAAAAGCTCATTCACGCGAGTTACATCTTGCCACTCGCGCCGCTGGCCACAAAGACCGACTACGCCGTCGTGGGGCTGTCCCAAGAAGGCGCGCGAAAAGTGCTCGCCCAAACGATGTGCGTCTCCTTCTCTCGTGGCACGCACATCACGCTCGCGAACGGTGCACAGACCCCAATCGAAGCGTTGCAAATTGGCGATCGCGTGCTGACACGGGATGCCGGGCCGCAAGTCATCCGCTGGATCGGCCAGACGACAGCGCGCGCGACCGGCGAAACGGCGCCAATCCGGATCGCGGCTGGCACATTGAACAACACGCATGACCTGATTGTTTCGCCCAATCACCGCCTGTTCATATATCAACGCGCCGACACTGTTGGCGTGGGGCGGTCGGAAGTCTTGGTGCGCGCCAAGGACCTCGTGAACGGAACCAGCGTCACAGTGCAAGACGGTGGATTTGTCGACTACTTCCAGATCTTGTTTGATGACCACCACATCATTTTCGCAGAGGGCATTGCCGCTGAGAGCTTCCTTGTCGACGCGCAAACGGCCCCCGTTCTTCCAGACGGCGTTAAAACGTCTTTAGGCGAGCAAACTGCACACACGACAACCTTCTCAGGCTTTGATCTTGATCCTGCCGATGCCGGCACTGAAGATCTCGCGGAAAAGTTGCGCCGGGCTTCGCAGGGCTAGACCCGGCGGTACTGCAAGCAATCGCACTATATTGTGCGGCGCTCTGTTGCAGAACAATGCCGTTTCACACTAGAGACTGCGCCTATGTTAGATGCACCCACCAACCGCCCTGAATTGCCGCCCGAAATCGCGCGGCGACGCACGTTTGCGATCATCTCGCACCCGGATGCGGGCAAGACCACGCTGACCGAAAAGTTCCTGTTGTTTGGCGGCGCGATCCAGATGGCGGGACAGGTGCGCGCCAAAGGCGAGGCGCGGCGCACGCGGTCTGACTTTATGCAGATGGAGAAGGATCGCGGGATCTCGGTCTCGGCCTCTGCGATGTCGTTTGATTACAAGCAATTCCGGTTCAATCTGGTGGACACACCCGGCCACTCGGACTTCTCCGAAGACACCTATCGCACGCTAACGGCTGTGGATGCCGCTGTGATGGTGATCGACGGCGCGAAAGGCGTGGAAAGCCAGACGCAGAAGCTCTTTGAAGTCTGCCGCCTGCGCGATCTGCCGATTTTGACCTTTTGCAACAAGATGGACCGCGAAAGCCGCGACACGTTCGAAATCATCGACGAGATCCAAGAAAACCTTGCCATCGACGTCACACCGGCCTCTTGGCCCATTGGCCAGGGCCGCGACTTTATCGGCTGCTATGACATCTTGCGTGATCGTCTGGAATTGATGGACTGGGCGGACCGCAACAAGGTCGCAGAAACCATTGAGATCAAAGGCTTGGATGATCCAGCCCTGGCAGAGCATGTGCCAGAGCACCTTCTTGAGCCCTTCCTGGAAGAGTTGGAAATGGCGCGCGAGCTTCTGCCGCCGCTGGACCCCCAAGCGGTGCTGGAAGGGACGATGACGCCGATTTGGTTCGGCTCGGCCATCAATTCCTTTGGCGTCAAAGAGCTTATGGACGGCATCTCCACCTATGGGCCTGAACCGCAGGTGCAAAGCGCGCAGCCGCGCCAGATCTCGCCCGAAGAGGGCAAAGTCGCAGGCTTTGTCTTCAAGGTGCAGGCCAATATGGATCCCAAACACCGCGACCGGGTGGCTTTTTTGCGTATGGCGTCGGGCCACTTCAAGCGCGGCATGAAGCTCACTCATGTGCGCACGAAAAAGCCTATGGCCGTGTCGAACCCAGTGCTTTTTTTGGCGTCAGATCGCGAGTTGGCGGAAGAGGCCTGGGCGGGCGATATCATCGGCATCCCGAACCACGGGCAATTGCGCATTGGTGACACCTTGACCGAGGGCGAAGCGCTGCGCGTGTCGGGCATTCCGTCTTTTGCGCCAGAACTGTTGCAAGGCGTGCGCGCAGGCGACCCGCTGAAGGCGAAGCACCTGGAAAAGGCCCTGATGCAATTCGCAGAAGAAGGCGCCGCCAAGGTCTTTAAGCCGATGATCGGCTCGGGCTTTATCGTGGGGGTCGTCGGCGCGCTGCAGTTTGAGGTCCTCGCCTCGCGCATCGAATTGGAATACGGGCTGCCGGTCCGCTTTGATGCGTCGCAATTCACTTCGGCCCGCTGGGTCACGGGCGACAAGCAAGCGATGGAGGCGTTCATCAACGCCAACAAGCAGCACATCAGCTATGACAATGACGGCGATGTGGTCTACCTGACCCGGCTGCAATGGGACATTGACCGTATCGCGCGAGATTACCCAGACGTGACGCTCAGCGGCACGAAAGAGATGATGACCTAGCTTATGCACGCGAAGCCGCTGGGCATGTTTGTTTAGAAATGCGCAACAAATCTAGGACCAGAGCGCCACTGTCTCAGAAACGCGTAAAGTACCGTCATTAAACGATTTTACCATTGGAAATCGAAAAAACGCCGAATAATGTCTGCTTTGGGGAGCGGTCTAAAACGATCGCTTAAGTGAAGGGGTACATTATGAAAAGACCATTGATTGCCGTGGCCTTGGCCGCGGTCGTTCCAACTTATGCGCAAGCCGCATCTTTAAGCGCAGTTGAAGTGATATCTGTGCAAAAGGAGTTTGGAGGCAGCGAAACGGTTGCACGCGCCAGTGACAGCGCAAATGACGGCACGGCAACAGCAAGTCTCAGCTCTGGCGAAACTGCTGCAGAGCAGAACGCAGACGGGACGTCTGAAGTCCAGGCCGAGACAACGCGTGAAGCAAACACGCAGTTGAACACAGCCATCGCGGAGTTCACGCAATCTGAAACCAACACGTTTGGTATGGATCGCGATTATTCGTTGACATACTCGCTGTCTGGCATGTCCGCGCGGTTGAACCACTTCTCGGACACTGGATTTTTCGGCCCGATCACAACGCCAGTTTTCACCAATCCGTTTACTGACGATTTTGTAACATTGGTCGACAGCAACTACACGGCGGCATCCTTCCGCTACAGCATCAGCGTGAACGGGGACGAGGTGTTTTCGGCGCGTGCGGATGCGCTTTTGAGCTTGCTCGACGCCAAAATCGAAAATGAGACTGGATTCACTGCAACACTCACGGATGTGGGGCTGAACTTTGGGCGCCAGTTCCTGTTCGAAGTCGATGACATCAGCGGTGAACTTGATTTGGGCACGTTTGCTGCGGGCGAGACGATCTCTGTCACGTCCACACTGATTGCACAGGGTTACGCGCAAAACATCTTGGACGAGCTTGGCAACAACGTTGGATCGCGCAGTACGGACCCGGTGAACCTGTCCAGCACTGGGTTTTTGACCAGTGCACCGACAAACGGACCAAGCCCTGTACCCTTGCCGGCTGCAGGTTGGATGCTTATCGCAGCGGTCGGTGGCCTGACCGCGATGCGCCGCACCAAACGCGCCTAAAGACCCAAACCGAACCTTGCCAAACGGCCGGACCTGACCGGGTCCGGCCACCCACACTCACCGCTGAATTTGACGCAGTGAGACCAGCCTGTTAAGGGTCTTGCAGCGCACGCATGTGCGAGACGATGAAGGCGGGCCAAGATCAGTGTCCGCACCTATATGACGGACATTTATGACGACGTTTTCTGACCTGAACTTGAATCCCAAGGTCCTTAAGGCTGTGGCCGAGGCCGGATATGAAACCCCAACACCGATCCAGGCGGGGGCGATCCCGTCGGCCTTGGAAGGTCGTGATGTGTTGGGCATCGCCCAGACCGGCACCGGCAAAACCGCCAGCTTTACGTTGCCGATGCTGTCGCTGCTGGCCCGTGGCCGCGCCCGCGCGCGCATGCCGCGCAGTCTGGTCCTGTGCCCGACACGTGAACTGGCCGCGCAAGTGGCCGAGAATTTTGACACTTATAGCAAATATCTCAAGCTCACGCGCGCGCTGCTGATCGGTGGCGTCAGCTTTAAAGAGCAAGAAGCGATCATCGACAAAGGTGTCGACGTGCTGATCGCGACGCCGGGCCGTCTGCTCGACCACTTCGAGCGCGGCAAGCTAATCCTGAGCGACGTGAAGGTCATGGTCGTGGATGAGGCTGACCGCATGCTCGACATGGGCTTTATCCCCGACATCGAGCGGATCTTTGGTCTGACCCCCTTCACCCGCCAAACGCTGTTTTTCTCGGCCACGATGGCATCCGAGATTGAGCGGATCACCAACACGTTTCTCTCCAATCCCCAAAGAGTGGAGGTTGCCCGGCAGGCGACGGCCTCTGAGACCATCGAACAGAGCGTGGTGATGTTCAAAGCCTCACGCCGCGACCGAGAGGCCACAGAGAAGCGCAAGCTGTTGCGTCTGATGATCGACGGCGAAGGCGAAGCTTGCACCAATGCGATCATTTTCTGCAACCGGAAAACGGATGTGGATATTGTCGCCAAGTCTTTGAAAAAATACGGCTATAACGCCTCTCCCATCCACGGTGATCTGGATCAGTCGCAACGGATGAAGACGTTGGATGGATTCCGGGAAGGCGACATTCGCTTGCTCGTCGCGTCAGACGTCGCCGCACGTGGTCTGGACATCCCAGCCGTGAGCCATGTTTTCAACTTCGACGTGCCGGGCCATCCAGAAGACTATGTGCACCGGATCGGACGGACAGGCCGCGCTGGTCGCGAGGGTAAGGCGATCACTTTGTGTTCGGGGCGCGATGATAAGGCCTTCGATGCGGTCGAAAAACTGATCCAAAAGGAAATCCCACGGGCCGAGAACCCGCTGCAGTCGCAAGCCCCTGCCCCGACGCCAGCAGTCGAAATTACCGAAACCGAGACCGCCGCGCCGGAACCTCGTAGCAGATCCCGCAACAAGTCCGATAAACCCAAATCGGAAAAGCCCAGATCTGAAAAGCCCAGATCTGAAAAGCGCGGTGACAGCGCCAAAGTCGTTGGGCTTGGGGATCATCTGCCCGGATTTATTGCAATGAGCTTCGAGGAACGCAAAGCGAGTTGATCGCCGCGCGCAGCACCCCTTAGACTTTCTTTCATTCAATGAACGGACGTCAGTTGGGGAAAATCGCAATGCCATCCATTGAAATTCAGGTTCTCGAAGGTGTTTTCGACGCTGAGGAGAAGGGCCTGATTATCGAACGCGTGACCGAGGCCTTCGGCACTGTTGCAGGATCTGTGATCCGCGACGGGACCTCCGTTCGCATCCTCGAAGTCGGAAGCGGCGCTTGGGGCTATGCTGGGACTGTCCTGAAGACCGAGGACGGGCTGCGGATGAAGGCCGAAGGGATCACGTCAGGCGGCTGATCACCACGGTGACTTCGGGCTTCTTGCCGATCTCCTCTTGGGCGGTATTGCGCGCAATGCGGCGCAGGTCGGCCTCGAGCTTGTCATCATCGGCGAGCGTCAATTCGCCTGCGCGGTTCATGAACTGCGACAGATCTTCCTCCAACACATCCAACAGCGGCGCGTCAGAGCTTCCCATCTCGGGCAGGCCCATTGCATCGCACCAAGGCGGGCCGAAGGGTTCGTTTTCTTCGTCCAAAAGTACCGTGACTGTCAGATGACCGTTGAGCGCCATGCGGATCCGGTCGCGCACAACGCCGTCAAGCGCGCCAATCTGCGTGCGCCCATCAAGATAGGTGCGTCCGGTCTCTACAAAACCCGCAATCTCGGGCCCGTCCTCGGTCAGGCGCAGCATCGTGCCGTTCGGAGCCACCATGCTCTTGATCCCGCGCGACCGGGCCAGCTTTGCGTGTTCGCGCAGGTGCCGATGTTCGCCATGCATTGGGATCAGGCTGCGCGGCGAGATCAGGTTGTGTAACCGCTCTAGATCCGGGCGATTGGCGTGTCCCGACACGTGATAGCTGGTGCCCGCAGTTTCGTCGACGACATCAACGCCCATCTCGGAAAACTTGTTGACCACGCGCAGCACGTCACGTTCGTTGCCGGGGATGGTTTTGGAGGAAAAGAGGAACAGATCCCCCTCTTTCATCTCGATCCCGTTATATTTCCCGTTGGAGAGCTGCGCCGAGGCCGCGCGGCGTTCGCCTTGGGACCCTGTCGCGAGGATCATTAGGTTGTCGCGCGGGATTTCGCGGGCGTCTTCAACACTGACAACTTTAGGAAAGTCGGTGACCACGCCTGTCTCAACGGCAGCTTCGATCATCCGGCGCATCGCGCGGCCCAGCAGGCAGATCGAGCGGCCCGCCCGGACCCCAGCCTCGGCCAGCGTTTTGACGCGCGCCACGTTGGAGGCAAATGTGGTCGCCACAACCATCCCCTTGGCATCAAGCACGAGGTCTTCGATGGCGGGGCCCACGGTCGCCTCGGACCTGCCCGCGTTGGGCGAAAAGACATTGGTGCTGTCGCAGACCAAGGCCATGATGCCCGGCGCGGCCACTTCGCTCCAAAGCGCTTCGTCAAAGGGTTCGCCCACAATCGGCGTCGGGTCGAGCTTTAGGTCGCCCGTGTGCAGTAGCCGCCCGTCGGGATGGTCAATGACCAGCGACGAGCTTTCTGGGATTGAATGGCTCACGGGCAAAAAGCCCACGCGAAACGGTCCCGCCTCAACTTGTGTGGGCCAGGGGGCCACCGTCTGCACCGCGTCTTCTGGGTGGCCGCGGTCGTCCATTTTCAGGCGCGCGATCTTGGACGTGAAGGTGCGCGCGTAGATCGGCGCGCGCAATTGGGCGTAGGTCAGCGAGACCGCGCCAATATGGTCCTCATGCGCGTGGGTGATGAAGATGCCTTCGATCCGGTCGGCCCGCTCCACCAGCCACGAGATATCGGGCAGGATCAAGTCCACACCCGGCGAGGTGTCCATGTTCGGGAATGTCACGCCCAGGTCGACCACGATCAGGCGCTCTTGATCGACGGGCCCATAGCCATAGACATAGCAGTTCATGCCGATCTCGCCGGCGCCACCGAGTGGTAGGTAAATCAGTCGTTCGTCGCTCAAGTCGCGTGGTCCTTATTGAAACGGTGGATGACGGTCAGGCCATGCATGGTCAGGTCATCGCGAAATTCGTCGAAGAGGGAAACGGATTGCTGAAACAGCGGGGCCAGGCCGCCCGTTGCGACCACTTTCATATCGCGCCCATGCTCGCCCTTGATCCGGTCGCAGATCTCGCGCACCAGTCCGATATAGCCCCAAAAGACGCCGGACTGCATACAGGCCACCGTGTTGGTGCCAATCACGCTTTGCGGCTTCGAGATATCGACATGCGGTAGCGCGGCAGCGGCCATGTGCAGGGCCTCAAGGCTTAGGTTCACGCCAGGCGCGATCACCCCACCGATATAGGCGCCATCGTGATCGACGACGTCAAACGTGGTGGCAGTTCCAAAATCAACCATAATCAGGTCGCCACCGTAGAGGTCATGTCCTGCCACAGTGTTAACAAGCCTGTCCGGGCCGACCTGGGTGCCTTCATCGACGCGGACGCCCACAGGCAACAGGCATTCGGGCTTGCCGACGACCAGGGGCCGGGTGTCAAAGTAGCGATCCGCGAAGACCCGCAGGTTGAAGACCACGCGCGGCACAGTGGAAGAGACAATCACATCGGTGATATGCGCCTCAATCTCTTGGAACCGCATCAGCGTCGACAGCCAAACATAGTATTGGTCCGCCGTGCGCTGCCATTCGGTTGCCGTCCGCCAGGTGGCGATGAACTGGCTTCCGTCCCAGATCGAAAACACAGTGTTGGTGTTGCCGCAGTCAATGGCCAGAAGCATCAGGGTGCGCCTTTAGAAAAATACATCCGCTGCCGGGATCACAGTGCGCCCCTTTGCGGTTTCTAGAACAAGCTGTCCTTGATTGTCCATGTCAACGAAGGTGCCGATAAGCTCCTCCTTGGCCGTGCGGGCGCGGATGGGTTGGCCAAGCCGCGCTGCGTGATCCAGCCAGGCCCGCCGAATGGGGTCAAAGCCGAACTGTGCAAAGGTTGTTTCCAGCTCTGCAAATTGGCGGGCCAGCACGGTCAGCATCTCGTCCGGTGCAGGGGGGGCATCGCCTTGCCCCGCCAGGCTTACGGGTGTCAGCGCGTCGGCCTCGACCATCTCGGGCGGCGGGGCCGCGACCAGATTTATGCCGATCCCGATGGAGAGCCACGCCACCTCGCCCGGTGCGCCTGCGCTTTCCAGAAGGATGCCCGCAACCTTACCGCCGTCGAGCAGAACGTCATTGGGCCATTTGAGCGCAAGCCGCGCGGGCGCCACATAAGCTGTCAACGCGCGCTGCAACGCGAGGGCTGCGACGAAGCTGCGCAACGC
>CAWUIP010000104.1:0-12188 GCA_963922415.1 uncultured Aliishimia sp.
GTCTGGGAGCGGTGCCGCCGCAGTCTCGGTCTCTGTCACGGGCGTGAACGGCTCCGTTGAAACGGTGGGCGCGGCGTCTCCCTGGGTCGGCGCAAGAACAACCAAGGGGGCGGGCAAAGGAGCGCGGTCTTGTTGCGGGCGCATCACAGTGTCTGCCCCTGTGGCCAGATCAACTGTGTCGAGAGCTGGTGCGCGTTGCTGCGTTTCAGGTTCTGGGTCTGGCGCAGGCGCTGCAGCAGGCGTGCTGGACACGCGCGGAAGGCGCGTCTGCGCAGGGATGGGCGGCGCGCCGGGCAGTGCGACGCGAACGGGCTCTGCGTCGCGCACTGGCCCTTGGCCAGAACCTGTTTCAACCATGGCCTCACTATAACCAACAGCGCCCACGTTCATTTGCGGCGGCGTCACCGGTGCGGCTTGCAACGGCACGAGAGGCGCACCGGTCGGCACCGCCTCCGGTTCCGGTTGTTCAGGGGACCCCGGCACCGTCGTGTCAGTCTGTTGAGGCACCGCCACTGCGGCAAGTTCGACGCCTTCGCCCGCAGTGGGTGCGTTTGGCGGCTTGATGTTTGGCGCGTCTACGACCGGTTCGACGACGCGGGCACCATCGACCAAGTCTAGTGGCACTTCCGCCTGCGGCGCTCGCTTTGGTGCCTCCACACGGGGCGTCGCAATGTGCGGTGGATCTGCGGACGCGCGTACAGGCACAGTTGCAGCCAGCGCGGTCTCTTCTGCAGAGGTCGGCTTTGCCACCTGCGACGGGGCCGTATCTACAACCTGGGGCGCTTCAATGGGATCGGACAAGATCGAGGCCGCACCCAAACCGACTGCCGCCACACCGCCACCGGCCAGCAATCCGTAGAGAAAGGAACGCGCCATATCGTGTCGTCTCCTGCTCAACCGCAGACTGAACCGACCTTTTGGCCTTGATCCAACTGCACGCCGCGTTTGCTTGTGCACACACGGGCCCGCCGCTTCACATCTTGGCCCAGTACTGGTGGGCCTTGACGCTCGCCCCAAAGACGGACCATCAATGGGCCAAGTATAACCCGCGACACGCGCACTTGGCCAGAGCGCTCGACAGGACGACTTCGAACTATGTTACTCTTGATCGATAACTACGATAGTTTCACCTACAACTTGGTGCATTACATAGGTGAGTTGGGCGTGCGCGCCGACGTTTACCGCAATGATGCCCTAAACGTCCAAGAGGCTATGGCCCTGCAGCCCGATGCGATTGTTCTGTCGCCGGGACCCTGCGATCCAGATCAAGCTGGGATTTGTCTGGCGCTCACAGAAGCCGCCGCCGAAACCGGAACGCCTCTGTTGGGTGTCTGTCTGGGACATCAAACAATTGGCCAGGCGTTTGGGGGGCGCGTCATCCGGCACAGCGATATCGTGCACGGCAAGCTGGGACAGATGCGCCACACCGGGACGGGCCTGTTTGCTGATCTGCCATCACCCTTTGACGCCACGCGGTACCATTCGCTGGTGATCGAACGCGAAAGCCTGCCGGACTGCCTGTCGGTAACGGCAGAGCTTGAGGACGGCACAATCATGGGTCTGGAACACAAAAGCTTGCCCATTCACGGCGTGCAATTCCACCCCGAGTCGATTCGGTCCGAACACGGCCACAAAATACTGCAAAACTTCCTAGACACGATGGCAGTCCCGGCATGAGTGACGCGCTCAAACCCCTCATTCATGCGGCTGCAGAAGGCCCGCTGACACGCGCCGAGGCGGAATCAGCTTTTCGCATTCTGTTCGAAGGAGAGGCCACGCCCAGCCAGATCGGTGGGCTCTTAATGGCGCTGCGCACACGCGGCGAAACGGTCGAGGAGTATGCCGCGGCGGCGGCGGTGATGCGCGCGAAATGCAACGCTGTCACGGCGCCTGAAGGCGCGATCGACATCGTTGGCACAGGCGGTGATGGAAAAGGCACGCTCAACATCTCCACCGCTACGGCCTTCGTCGTTGCGGGTACGGGTGTCACGGTCGCAAAGCATGGAAATCGCAATTTGAGCTCAAAATCTGGTGCAGCAGATGCGTTAACGCAAATGGGGATCAACGTCATGGTCGGCCCCGCCGTTGTCGAAGCCGCCCTGCAGGAGGCAGGCATTGGCTTCATGATGGCCCCCATGCATCATCCAGCGATTGCGCATGTGATGCCGACGCGGGCCGAATTGGGCACGCGCACGATCTTTAACATTCTTGGCCCGCTGACCAACCCGGCTGGCGTCAAGCGGCAACTTACGGGCGCTTTTTCACGCGATTTGATCCGACCTATGGCCGAAACGCTTGGGGCGCTTGGGTCTGATGCAGCTTGGTTGGTGCATGGATCAGATGGCACGGACGAGTTGACAATCACTGGCGTGTCCTGGGTCAGCGGCCTCCATACAGACGGGACCGTGACAGATTTTGAGGTGCATCCCGAAGACGCTGGCCTTCCTGTGCACCCCTTTGAAGACATTCTTGGCGGAACGCCCGACGAGAATGCTCAGGCATTTCAGGCGCTCCTGGATGGCGCAAAGTCCGCCTATCGCGACGCAGTCTTGCTCAATTCGGCCGCTGCTTTGAAAGTGGCAGGTGCCGAAACAGACTTGAAGGCCGGTATGGCCCGTGCGGCGGAAAGCATCGACAGCGGTGCCGCCCGTGAAAAGATTAAGCAAGTCGCCAAGATAACATCGGCGGCGTGACGGCAGATCCGTATCAAATTGGCGACTGGCGGCATTTGCCCTTCCTACGCGATACGATGCCCGCCATTGAACTTGCAATTCACGCCACCTCAGTTGCAGTATACCCGCCTAGACAGGCAATGTTTGCCGCTCTGCAACGCTGTCAGCCCGACACTGTGAAAGTGGTCGTGTTGGGGCAAGACCCTTACCACACCCCCGGCAAGGCAGATGGGCTTGCGTTTTCAATACCCGAAACATTCTCGGGTCGGCTTGACTCGCTTGGGAACATTTTCAAAGAGCTCGAAAGCGATCTTCAAATTAAGCGCACAAAAACATCTTTGGACGATTGGGCGGATCAAGGCGTATTGCTCCTCAACACGGCCCTGACGGTGCCCGAAGGCCAGCCGAAAGGCCATGCAAAGATCGGCTGGTCACGCTTGGTCGAGGATGTCCTGGACCGCCTTTCAGACAGCCCTCGCGCCTATCTTTTATGGGGTGCCCCTGCCCAGAAGGCCGCCGCACGGGTCGATCCGACCCGGAACTTGAAGATCGAAACGGCCCATCCATCGCCACTTTCGGCGCATCGCGGTTTTTTCGGCGCACGCCCGTTTTCAAAGGTCAACCAATGGCTTAAGGAGCAAGGGTACGCCGAAATCAACTGGGCAGGGCCGCAATGACCGATACCATCCTTGACAAGATTAAGGCCTATAAACTGGACGAAGTGGCCGCCGATAAGGTCGCTGTCCCTCTCGAAGCAGTCGAGGCTACGGCAAAAGAGGCGCCCACAGTCCGGCCCTTTGCACAGGCTTTGATCCAAGCTACGAAGTCGGGCTATGGTCTCATCGCTGAGATCAAAAAAGCGAGCCCTTCCAAAGGTTTGATACGCGCCGATTTCGATCCGCCTGCCCTCGCGAAAGCCTATGCAGACGGCGGAGCGACCTGCCTGTCCGTGCTGACGGACACCCCCAGTTTTCAAGGCGACAAAGCGTATTTGACCGCAGCACGTGCGGCTTGCGATCTGCCAGCCTTGCGCAAAGATTTTATGTACGACCCCTATCAAGTTGTGGAAGCCCGCGCGCTTGGCGCCGACTGCATCTTAATCATTATGGCTTCGGTCAGCGACATGCAGGCTGCCGAATTGGAAGCCTGCGCGCAGGAATGGGGCATGGATTGCTTAATCGAAGTCCATGACGAAGCCGAACTGGAGCGCGCAACTGCGCTCAAAAGCCCATTAATCGGCATCAACAACCGCAACCTGAAAACCTTTGAAACATCTCTCGACACGACCCGTCACTTGGCGCGGCACGCGCCTGCGGACCGCGTGCTCGTCGCGGAAAGTGGGCTAAACACGCCCGACGACTTGGCGGATTTGGCGATGTTTGGCACGCGGATTTTTCTCATCGGGGAAAGCCTGATGCGGCAAGAGGACGTGGCGGCCGCAACACGGGCGCTCTTGGCCAACCCACTGACATCTGGGGGGCTCTAGACGTGTCGCTCACCCATTTTGACGCTGCAGGAAATGCGCATATGGTCGACGTGTCAGAGAAAGCCGTCACAGATCGCATCGCCGTCGCTGAAGGCTGGATCAAAATGCAGCCTGAAACCCTCGAACTGATCGAATCTGGTGCGGCAAAGAAGGGCGATGTGGCCGGGGTTGCGCGGCTGGCTGGCATTATGGCGGCCAAAAAGACTGCAGAATTGATCCCGCTATGTCACCCTCTTCCCATCGCAAAAGTGGCCATCGCACTCGAAGCTGATGCTGACCTGCCTGGGCTGCGTGTCTCCGCGACCGTCAAGACCACAGGTCAAACCGGCGTCGAGATGGAGGCGCTTACAGCCGCTTCGGTAGCCGCGCTGACCGTCTATGACATGGTGAAAGCCGCTGACCGCGCGATGGAAATCGGTGGGCTTCACGTCGTGCTGAAAGATGGCGGCAAATCTGGACGGTATACAGCGGCATGATCTCTGTGTCGGACGCGCTGGCGCATCTTTTTGCGCTGATCTCTCCGCTGGCGCCCGAAACTGTGCCACTGCGCGCGGCGGCTGGCCGGATCCTAGCAGCGCCTGTGACCGCAAAACGAACGCAACCGCCCTTCGACACAACTGCAATGGATGGATATGCGGTCAAGTCGATTGAACTCGAGCAGCACGCCCAGTTCAAAGTTGTCGGTGAAGCGGCGGCGGGTCACCGGTTTGAGGGCACGCTTAAAGCCGGTCAAGCTGTCCGGATCTTCACAGGCGCCCCGATGCCGGACGGCAGCGATGCAGTTGTTATCCAAGAAGACGTGCAGCGCATGGACGACGTGATCACGGTGACGAGTGATGCGCTGTCCAGCACACATGTGCGTCCCGCCGGCGGGGATTTCAGTGCAGGCGACAGCTTTGCGCCCAGCGGTCCTCTCACACCCGCCGACATCGCACTTTTGGCAGCAATGAACCATGCACATGTCGCCGTGCGACCACGGCCTGTCGTTGCGATTTTGCCGACCGGGGACGAATTGGTGCAACCCGGCGAAGTTCCCGGACCTGACCAAATTGTTGCATCCAACAGTTACGGGCTTGCGGCCTTACTTGAAGCGCATGGGGCGCAGGCGCGGCTTTTGCCAATCGCACGAGATACCGAGGCAAGCCTCAGGGTCGGGCTTGCCGCCGCGCAGGGCGCTGACCTCATCATTACCATCGGCGGTGCATCGGTCGGGGATCACGACCTGGTTGGCGATGTGGCCGTTGGCATGGGGCTGGAGCGCAGTTTCTATAAGATCGCCATGCGCCCAGGAAAGCCGTTAATGGCCGGTCGCATGGGGGCTTCTGCGCTGGTTGGACTCCCTGGAAATCCTGTCTCGGCAATGGTTTGCGGAATTGTCTTCATCTTACCGATGCTCCGTGCACTCCAGGGCCTTGGCGCCGCACCTGCACCAAGATCGACAGCACAGCTTGCCCATGACCTGCCCGCCAACGGACCGCGCGAACACTATATGCGTGCCAAGCTGTCGCCAAACGGCGCAACTGTGTTTGACCGACAAGACAGCTCGCTTTTGGGCGTTTTGGCACAGGCAAATGCCCTGGCGATCCGGCCGCCGCACGACGAAACGCGCGCAGCTGGGTCCACGTTAGAGTTTATACTTCTTTAACCCTGTCCCGTTACCGAACAGGTAAGCGTTAACAGAAGTTGACACAAAACGGGAACATGACTAGAACAAAACCCAAATATCCAAATGGGGGCGCACGAGCATGCTGACCAAAAAACAACGTGATCTGTTAAATTTCATCCATACGCGGCTGCAGCGTGACGGCGTGCCGCCCAGCTTTGATGAGATGAAAGAAGCACTGGACTTGCGGTCAAAGTCCGGCATTCACCGGCTCATCACCGCACTGGAGGAGCGCGGCTTTATTCGCCGCTTGGCGCACCGCGCGCGCGCGATTGAGATTGTGAAGCTCCCCGATGCGGTGGGCGGCGCATCTGCACCAGCAGGGTTCCAACCACAAGTGATCGATGGCGGCCGTCCTGCCGCGCAACCCGCCGCAGCGATGCCTGTTTCGCACGCCTACGTGCAGGAGCTGCCGATTATGGGCAAGATCGCCGCCGGCGTGCCCATCGAAGCGATCAGCCAAGCAGATGCCTCGGTCGCTGTCCCCGGCCAGATGTTGTCTTCAGGTGGTGCGCACTATGCGCTGGAAGTCAAAGGGGATTCGATGATCGACGCGGGCATCAATGATGGCGATGTGGTGGTCATCCGCGAAACCGCTTCGGTGGACAACGGCGACATCGTCGTGGCCCTTGTTGAAGATCACGAAGCGACGTTAAAGACCTATCAGCGGCGTGGCGATACAATTGCGCTCGAGGCGGCAAACCCGGCATATGAAACGCGGGTGTTTCCCGTCGGCCAAGTCAAAGTTCAAGGCAAGTTGGTTGGGTTGATCCGCACGTATTGATCTGACTGCGATCTGTCGTCGTCCGGCCAAGCCGACCACGCCCGCGTTCCGGCCAGCATCCGCGCTGTAACCAGGTCAATCGTACCGTCTGGACGCACGCTCAGCGCGATGGCTCCGGTCGCGCGCAACTGCGAGGGTCCAAAGACAGTACACTCTGGCGCCGGATCGGGGAGGTCGGCATTGCTGACCAGGACCCCGCCTGTGCAATCCGGCGGTGCCGCAGCCGCGCGTTTGCCTGTGATATGCCAAACCGTGAGGCTCCCAAGCCGTGTGTTGCGCACGCGACCATCTTGCGCGGGCCAGCGGGCATGGGACTGCGCTTGATCGCCACCGTCACCGTCATTTTCCAGCCACGTCAGGGCAACAAAGCCCTGTCCGCGCGCTTTGCTGAGGGCCCGGCCCTCCGGTGTCATAACGCCAACAAGCGCACCTGTGTCTGCAATCAGCAGGTCCGGACGTTCGGCACGAGACCACAGCAACGCCGCCAAGAGCATTGGGCCGACACCAATCCAACGCACCGGGCCGCGCCACAGGATCACAAAGAGCGCACCAAGCGTCAGGCACGGCAAGACCCACGCCGATGGCGCAACGACGAAAGATCGCGCGCCCGGTAAGGCGGACGTCCAGGCCGCCACCTCTAGGATCCACCACAAGCCCCAACCCATCACAGTCAGCGGCACCCAGGCGAGCCCGACCGGTGCAAGGCAGGCCGCGACAACCGCTGCCGGCACCACGATCGCTCCCATCACCGGCACACTTATGACATTGGCCAACAAGCCATAATGCGCAAATGCGTTGAAGTGGGCAGCCGCAAACGGGGCCGTGGCCAGTCCCGCGACCCCAGAGGATATCACCACCGCAGACACAGGCTGAGCCCATGCCGGAAGGCGCCATGGCGCATCTCGGATCGCGGCAAAGACCGCGACAAGCGCTGTCGTTGCCGCAAAAGACATCTGAAATCCTGGGCTAAGAAGTGCCTCGGGTCGCAAAACCAACACCACAAGCGCCGCAATCGCAACCGACCGAAGCGAAATCGCGCGCCGGTTCAGCATCACAGCAGTGAGCGCGACAGCGGCCATGATAAACGCGCGCTCTGTTGCGACGTTACCGCCCGACAGTGCAAGATAGACGGCCCCCGCGGCCAGCGCGCCCCCCGCTGCGACGCTGCGCGCGGGCGCGTAAAGGCCGATGCCGGGAACGATCACAAGCCCAAAGCGCAGAACGGCAAAGACGAACCCCGTCAAAAGCCCCATATGCAAGCCAGAGATCGCCAATAAATGGGCCAAATTGCTGGCACGGAGGTCTTGGAGCGCCTCTTGGCTGATACCTGATCGGTCACCCGACGTAACAGCCGCACCAAACCCGCCCACGTCCCCCGGCAAGGCGTTTCGGACAAAGCCAGAGATGGCCATACGCACTTGAAAAATGCGCACGGACAGATCCGGCGCATCTGCGGGCCCTGCCCCGAGCATTGGCACGCGTGTGTAACCGACACCGCCCAAGCGCAAAAACCACGCATGCCGTTGAAAATCAAAGCCCCCGGGCTCAACGGGTCCGCTGGGCGGCGACACATGCGCCGTTGTCATGACACGCGCGCCCGGGGTCGGCGGCGCAAGCGCGGCTGCATCACCATGCAACGATATGCGCACCCGTTCCGGCGTACGCGCAGGTGAAATCCGCCCCATCCGCACGCGATCCAACGTCACACGCACCGCGTCTGATGACGACCGATCAAGACCAATGACGCGCCCTTCGACAGGCCCGTAGTACCGCCAACCCAAAACCGGCGCCGCCACATCTTGCGTGCGCCACCCGGCAAGCGGCAGACCCAGCAGAACCAGCGCGCACCCCACCAGGCAAGGTGCAATCGCCCGCCCCCGTACGCACCATGCCAAGACCAAGACCGCGGCGGCCATGCCGAAAAGGCTCCACAGCAGCGTCCGCGAGGGTTCAAAGGTCAGCCAGAAATAGATCCCAATTCCGGTCCCCAAACACACAGGCACCCATGGGAACACCCCCTCTCGCTGCGCCATGAGCTCTTGGCTCACCCAAGTCAGCGGCGCGATGTTTGGGCGAAGTTTCAACCCCTTGCTCCCTTCCAGACCACTCGTTAGGAAGTGCGTAACACTATGCGCGTTATGGTTAACGAAAGCTGAAATCTCATGACCGTCGTCACACGTTTCGCCCCGTCGCCGACCGGCTTTTTGCATATCGGCGGTGCCCGCACGGCGCTGTTCAATTGGCTCTATGCGCGCGGGCGCGGCGGAAAGTTTTTGTTGCGTATTGAAGATACGGACCGGGAGCGCTCTACGCCCGAGGCCACGGCGGCGATCTTGGCTGGGCTGACATGGCTGGGCCTGGACTGGGACGGGGAGCCCATCAGCCAGTTTGAACGGGCAGACCGCCACGCAGAGGTCGCGCACGCGCTTTTGGCGGCGGGTAAGGCCTATAAGTGCTTCTCAACGCAGGAGGAAATTGCCGCGTTTCGCGACGCGGCGCGGGCCGAGGGCCGCTCTACGCTCTTTCGCTCGCCTTGGCGTGACGCTGCGCCCGACAGCTATCCAGATGCACCCTTTGTGATCCGTATCAAGGCGCCGCAAGCCGGTGAAACCGTGATCCCGGATCAGGTCCAAGGCGACGTGACGCTGCGCAATGATCAGTTGGATGACATGGTCTTGCTGCGCTCGGACGGAACGCCAGTTTATATGCTGGCGGTGGTGGTGGATGACCATGATATGGGCGTCACTCATGTGATCCGGGGCGATGATCACCTGACCAACGCCGCGCGTCAACAGATGGTTTATGAAGGCATGGGCTGGGATGTCCCCGTCTGGGCGCATCTGCCGCTGATCCACGGACCTGATGGCAAGAAACTGTCAAAGCGCCACGGGGCTTTGGGCGCGGACGAATATCAAAAGATGGGCTATCCGGCGGCTGGCATGCGCAACTACCTGGCGCGCCTGGGGTGGAGCCACGGCGATGACGAGTACTTCACCGATGCGCAGGCGCGCGACTGGTTCGATTTTGATGGGATCGGCAAAAGCCCCGCGCGCTTTGACCTAAAGAAGCTGGAGAACCTGTCGGGCCAGCATATCGCCGCCTCGGACGACGCCGCACTGCAGAACGAATTGGGGGCGTATCTGTCTGCACGCCATGAACCAGCTCTGACGCCAGGTCAATTTTCTGGGATGTCGCAGGCGATGGAATTCCTAAAGCAACGCGCCAAGACATTTCCAGAATTACTTGATAAAGCGCATTTTCTGCTGACATCTCGACCCATCGAAATTGAAGAGAAAGCTGCCAAAAACCTTGACTCTGTATCCCGTGGTATACTGGCGCGATTGACGCCGCATCTGCAAACGGTTACATGGGAGCGAGCCGCGATCGAGGACCGCCTCAACGCGTTCGCCGAAGCCGAAGGCACAAAGTTCGGGAAACTTGCCGGGCCGCTACGTGCAGCCCTGGCAGGTCGGGCTGCCACGCCGTCGGTGTTTGACATGTTGCTGGTATTGGGACGCGAAGAAGCCCTGGCCCGGATCGAGGACGTTGCGCAAGATTAACGCGTACGACCGGTTCACACGGGACCTCCAGCGTTTAACTTTGACGTAACGTGCGGCTGCTAACCCAGCGCTTGCGCGCAAAGGGCCACCACACCCAGGGAAGGATGAACACCATGGCAGAGACAAAAAAGCATGCCACGCTGACACTCGGGGACATCTCCATCGACTTGCCGGTCCATTCGCCGACGGCAGGACCAGACGTTATCGATATTCGCAAACTTTATGGCCAAGGCGGTGTGTTCACATACGACCCGGGCTTCACCTCCACCGCGTCCTGCGACAGCACAATCACCTTCATCGATGGCGATAAGGGCGAGCTGTTGCATCGCGGCTATCCCATCGACCAGCTTGCCTCCGAGTCGCATTACCTAGAGGTCTGTTATCTGCTGTTGCATGGCGAATTACCGTCGAGCGAGCAGCTGGAAGCGTTCGAGACCAGCATCACGCATCACACAATGCTGCACGAGCAGATGGTGAACTTCTTCCGGGGCTTCCGGCGCGATGCGCATCCGATGGCGATTATGGTCGGGGTGGTCGGCGCGATGTCGGCCTTCTATCACGACAGCACCGATATCGCCGACCCGCGTCAGCGCGAGATTGCCTCGCACCGCTTGATCGCAAAAATGCCGACAATTGCGGCGTGGGCTTATAAGTATTCCATCGGCCAGCCCTTCGTCTATCCGCGCAATGACCTGGATTATGCGTCGAACTTCTTGCGGATGTGCTTTGCCGTGCCTGCGGAAGACTACGAAGTGAACCCGATCCTGAGCCGTGCCATGGACCGGATCTTTACACTGCATGCCGATCACGAACAAAACGCGTCAACCTCGACCGTGCGCCTGGCCTCGTCGTCTGGCGCGAACCCCTTTGCTTGCATCGCCGCGGGCATCGCTTGCCTTTGGGGCCCGGCACATGGCGGTGCCAACCAGGCCTGCTTGGAAATGCTGGAAGAGATCGGCTCTGTCGATCGCATCCCAGAATACATTGCGCGCGCCAAAGACAAGTCCGACCCGTTCCGCCTGATGGGCTTCGGGCACCGGGTCTACAAAAACTTCGACCCGCGCGCGAAGGTCATGAAGCAATCCGCCGATGAGGTGTTGGAGCTTTTGGGCGTTGAAAACAATCCCAAGCTGCAAGTCGCCAAAGTTCTTGAGCAGGAAGCGCTGGCCGATCCGTATTTTGCGGACAAAAAGCTGTTCCCGAATGTGGACTTCTACTCCGGCATCATCCTCGAAGCGATGGGCTTCCCAACCTCCATGTTCACGCCGATCTTTGCGCTGTCGCGCACCGTGGGCTGGATTTCACAATGGGAAGAGCAACTGGCGGACCCGCAAATGAAAATCGGGCGTCCGCGGCAACTGTATCTTGGCGAAACAGCGCGCGACTACGTCAATATCGAAGACCGGTAACGCAAAGCGCCCCGCGTCTTAACGCGTTATGCGATAAAACTGGCTCACCTAACGCGGCCTGAAATCGTAGATTTCAACGCGTTAGGTGATGTCTGATGCTTCAAGTCTTTCGTCAAACGCTATAGGCGGGGCGCGCTTGCTTACATGGTGTGTGCCGATCAGCGGCCTTCGAAGTTCGCTGCGCGCTTTTCGGTGAAGGCCAGCACGCCTTCCTTGAAGTCCCGACTTTTGCCGCAGGTCCCTTGTTCACTTGCTTCCAGAGACAATTGGGCATCGGGATCGTTTTCCCACGACGCCCGGATCACACGCTTGATGCCCTGGTAGGCCAGCGTTGGGCCTGTCGCCAGATGGGCTGCGCGCCCTGCTATATGTGCCTCAAAGGCTTCGTCGTCCACAGCTTCCCAAATCAGACCCCAGGCATCCGCCTGCTCTGCCGTGATTTTGTCGGCAAAGAGGGCCGCCCCCATCGCCTTCGCCATCCCCATTGCGCGTGGCATGACATAGGTGCCGCCTGCATCAGGGATTAGGCCAATGCGGGCGAAGGCTTGCAAGAAGTAAGCGCTCTTCGATGCGATCACGACATCTGCGGCCAAGGCCAAGTTGGCCCCTGCGCC
>CAWUIP010000105.1:0-12143 GCA_963922415.1 uncultured Aliishimia sp.
GATCAGCGGGTTGATCTCCAGCATCTCCATGTCCTTCTCGGTGAAGGCTTTGTAGAGAATGCCCATCAGCTTGACGCATTCTTTGACCTGCGCGCCTTCGAGACCCAGCGCAAAGGCAACGCGGCGCCCGTGATAGGGCTGATAGCCGGTCGCGGGGTCGACTGCGAAAGACAGGATCTTTTCAGGGGTCGCTGCCGCAACCTCTTCGATATCCATGCCGCCTTCGGTCGAGCACACAAAAGAAATACGCGAGGTTTGGCGATCCACTAGAAGCGCCAGATACAGCTCGCGTGCAATGTCAGAGCCGTCTTCGATATAGATGCGGTTGACCTGCTTGCCCGCAGGACCGGTCTGGTGCGTCACCAATGTCCGCCCCAGCATTTTCTGCGCTTCCTCGGCGGCTTCGGCGACAGACTTTGCCAGCCGAACGCCGCCCTTTTCGCCTGCATCGGCTTCTTTGAATGTCCCCTTGCCGCGGCCACCTGCATGGATCTGCGCTTTGACCACCCAAAGCGGTCCATCCATCTCGCCCGCGGCGGTTTTCGCCTCTTCCGCTTTCAAGACGACGCGCCCGTCCGAGACCGGAGCCCCGTAGCTGCGCAATAGGGCTTTGGCCTGGTATTCGTGAATGTTCATGGAAATGCGGTCCTTGGAGTGTCTGTTGGCTTGCTTGTTATTCGACCTATGGTGACTGCAAGGTAAACGGGCGGAATGTCGCAACGCGCCAAATTGCGAAAAAAATATGTTTTTGTGATCACACCCAAAAAAACTGTGATCACAAAAATCTGCGCCACCCAAAAAAGAGGAATCAGCTGGCTGGCGATGAGGCGGTTCCTGAGGTGTCGGCGCCCGGCACTTTCCGGCCTGGTTCAACCCCTAAGAACTCATCTAAAAAGAGCGCAAGAAACTCGGCGCGCGCGGTAACGCCGGCTTTCCTGAAGATCGCGCTCGATTGTGCGCGGACGGTCCCAGGCGCAGTCGCGCGGGCCTGACTGATCTCGGCTCCAGTCATCCCCTTGAGGATCAAATGGGCCACATCTTTTTCGGCGGACGTCAGACCCCAATCCGCAAATCGATTCTGCATCACGGCATGCAATTCGCCACGCATCAGAGCCAACGTTTGCGCGGACCGCGCATCCTGAAGCGCGCGGCGTTGCTTGTCCCGGTAAATGATCGCGATCGCCAGGCCCAGTCCGCATGCCGCGATCATTTGCCATGTCAGCCCAAGCACGGTGCTGACCACGCCGAATTCGAGTTCTTCAGAGAAATCCAGAATGTCGTCGATCACATCAACGCTTAGCGCAACAAACGCAAGCGACAGCGCGCCAATAAACAGCATGTGCCGATAATCCCGGCGCGGCGCGCCGCTGTCGTCAAGCCTGTTTGGGGTCGGCATGTCGGTCATAACGCAAATGCTTATTCCGGCAAAACCACTCCAAATCAAGCAATTTGCAGATGGAGGGTTTCGACGATCCGCGCCAGTTCTGACGTAGATCCATCAGCGAGCAGAAGCCATGCCCGATCAAACACACGGTAGCAGAATTTCAACGATCTTTTGCAAAACCGTCGTCTTGGCGTCGCCAAAATTTTACATTCATGTTTGCAGAGACGACGCGATGATGCAGGTAAAGTGTTGAGCGCCTTATGGAATCTTTGCGTTTAATTCGTTTGATGCGTTTTGGATCGGTAACTGAAACCGTCCGACGCGCCTGGCGCTGGTTCACTGCGCTGTTAACAGGTGCAAAGACGATGTCTTTGCTCGTGGCATTGACGCTAATTGTCGCCATATCAGGCCGAAGTGCCGAACGCGTCGGCGACTACATTCAAGTGTTTTTGCCGGTCACAGGCTTGTTTTGTGCTGCGGCCCAGGGAAATGGCGTACAGTATTTTGGCCGCTATTTGGTGTTGGAAGCGGGAATAAAATTGCCTAAGTTCATGTTGGGAGATCTTCCGATCAATCAGCGTCCAAATGGAGGATCAGCCGGATTCCCATCGGGTCACACAGCGGCCGCGACGTTTGGGGCCGTTGGTCTGATGCAGTCTTGTTTGAAAGACAGCGCGCCGGCGCAGGTGGTGGTGGTCATGGCGGCAGGGTTTACAGGTGGATCGCGCATTGACGCCGACCACCACACAGTTTGGCAAGCGCTCGCAGGGGCGATTTTGGGATGGGCAGTACAGGTGATGGCTTTGGCAGGGTTTGACCGCGGCTTTCGAGTATTTTGGACTGCGTGCGCGCGTCGTGTAAGATGGTTTCGCAAGCGCTTTGCACGACGACTGGTTGTCGCGTTTATGGCTGTTGGCGTGGCGGTGCCTGCTGCAAAAGCAAATCCTGACATCAGCTTTTATCTAGGCGAACAAATGGCAGGAGACAGCACGGTCAGCGGCAACGATCCTGCCGGTGTTGGAGGTTTTTCGTTTCCTGCATCTTGGGACGGGCGCAGCTTCGACTCCCCGCCTCACTACGGTATTCGAGCGACATGGTGGCGCTCCGACAGGTTCGGCTGGCAGATCGACTTCAACCACACCAAACTCTACGCCGATAACGCAACATTGGCGCGCAGCGGCTTTAGCCGGCTTGAGTTTACCGATGGCTTGAACAACTTGACCGCTGGTCCGGTCTGGCGGTGGCGGACCGCTGGCCAAGCATGGACGCCGTATGCCGGGTTCGGCGCAGGTGTCGTTATCCCGCACGTGGAAAGCCAATCAACCGCCTCAAGCCCGCAAACGGCCGAGTATCAGGTTGCCGGCCCTACGGTCGCGTGGATGGCTGGCGTTAGCTATGAATTGAACGACCAGTGGCATTTGTTTGGTGAGTATAAGGGCACGTATTCCTGGGTGAATGCCGATCTGGCCGGCGGTGGGTCGCTCGATTTCGAGGTCGACACCCACGCAATCAATTTTGGCATCACATACCGGTTTCGCTAAGCAGGTGCTTGGGCACACGTCGCCGCTTTAGATAGACGACATAAGCCAGGACCGCGCAGGGCCAGACGGACCAAAATGTGCCCACGCCCGTCATGATGTCTAAGGCAACCAGTCCGCCGCCGACGATTAGGGCATGTTTGCGGTACCAAACGTAACGCGAAAGCAGCATAGAGTCGGCTTCTGTATCTGCGGTTTGCTCCAACGGTTCAGAGGCCACATGTGCTTTCGCCCGGGCAGTTTGTGGCGCAACCTCCTCCAAACCAACAGCATGTTTCACGCCGTCGGCAATCACAGCATAGACAGCGATGCCGGGTGGCAAGTGTTTTAGGGTTGTTGGGTTGAGCGCTCGAAACTCCGCTGCAAGTCGGCCTTGCGCATGATCAATCACTTGCTTGGACGCAAAAATCCCACCTTCTGGCGCGATCTCTTGCAAGCGGGCGGCCAGATTGACGCCATCGCCCAAAAGATCGGGGCCTTCGACGATCACGTCGCCCAAATGCAGACCAATTCGAAACGGCAGCCCGTCCGTTTCCGCATTGAGCTTTCGCTGTATTGCAACGGCTGCGCCGACAGCTTCCACAACTGATGGAAATTCAGCGATAAGCCCATCGCCCGACGTGTTCGCGATGCGGCCGCCGCGTTGCTGAATGATCGTATCGATATGTGTCCGCGCCTGACGAAGCGCTTTAACGGTCGCCACTTCGTCGCGCGCCATGCGGCCCGTGTAGTTGGCCGCATCAGCAGACAAAATTGTCGTCAGCTTGCGTTCTATGCCAATGTTCTGGGTCATTGCTGAAATTTGCCAAACCGTGCGCAAGAGCGCAAAAAAAGACCAAGGCGTCCGCCTTGGTCTTTAACCTAAGATGGCTCGGTCGTTTATGCTAGGGAGCTGTCGATGCCTTTACATGCCTCGACCAGGCCCTTTACGGCGTTGACGGAATTGTCAAACATGGCCTGCTCGTCTTTGTTCAGCGAAATCTCGACCACTTTCTCGATTCCGCTTGCGCCGATCACGGTTGGGACGCCGACATAAAAGCCGTTGAGCCCATAGGCGCCATCCACATAGGCCGCGCAGGGCAAGACCCGTTTTTGGTCCTTAAGATAGGCTTCTGCCATCTCGATACCCGATGTCGCCGGGGCATAGAAAGCAGAGCCGGTTTTTAGAAGTCCGACGATCTCAGCACCGCCGTCACGGGTACGCTGGACGATGCTGTCCATCTTTTCTTGGGTCGTCCAGCCCATTTTAACGAGGTCTGGCAAGGGGATACCCGCAACTGTCGAATAGCGGGTCAGCGGTACCATCGTGTCGCCGTGCCCGCCCAGCACGAAGGCCGTGACGTCTTTCATCGAAACGCCGAATTCTTCGGCCAAGAAGTGACGGAAGCGCGCGCTGTCCAGAACGCCTGCCATGCCGCAGACTTTCTCGTGCGGCAGGCCGGAAAACTCGCGCAGCGCCCAGACCATCGCATCCAACGGGTTGGTGATGCAGATGACGAACGCGTTCGGCGCATGGTCCCGAATACCTTCGCCAACAGACTTCATGACTTTCAGGTTGATGCCCAAAAGGTCGTCGCGGCTCATGCCAGGCTTGCGCGGCACGCCCGCCGTCACGATGCAGACATCCGCACCGGCGATGTCGGCGTAATCTTGCGTCCCCTTGAGGCTCGCGTCAAAGCCTTCGGATGGGCCGGATTCAGCAATGTCCAGCGCTTTGCCTTCTGGGGTGCCCTCGGCGATGTCGAACAAAACGACGTCGCCTAACTCTTTGATCGCGGCGAGGTGGGCAAGCGTGCCTCCGATTTGTCCGGCGCCGATAAGGGCGATCTTGGGTCTGGCCATATGGGAAGTCTCCAAAATTGGTCTGTGGCTCTGCGCGTGCCTAGTGTGTTGGGGCGGAGGTGACAAGGGCATCCACTGTGAGTTGATCACGCGCGCCCTGTCTTTGCTTTTGGTATGCGCAGGCTAAGGCTATGGGGAGTGCAGAAAATTGAGGATGTGCAGGTGCTAGAGCTCGACCTTTGGTTTTTCGTGATTGCAGGACCGGCGACATTGTTCGCCGGGATATCAAAGGGTGGTTTCGGGTCTGGCGCAGCGTTTGCATCGGCGTCGATTCTTGCGCTCGTGGTCGACCCCGGTCTGGCATTGGGCGTCATGCTGCCCTTGTTGATGCTGATCGACCTCGCCCTTCTACGGCCCTATTGGGGACAGTGGGATTGGCGTATGTCGAGAGGGCTTTTGTTGGGCGGAGTGCCCGGGGTCGCGCTGGGTGCCTGGTTTTATACGATCGTAAACGACGATGTCCTGCGCGTCCTCATCGGGGTGATCTCGCTCGCTTTCGTTGCATGGCAGCTTTTGCAAACCGGCGGACAGATCGCAAAGGCGAAAAGGTCGTTGCCGAACTGGGTCGGAATTGTCGCTGGGATGACGGCTGGGTTCACAAGTTTCGTTAGCCACGCAGGCGGTCCGCCTGCTGCCGTATACTTGTTGAGCCAAGGCCTGGATAAACTGCGGTATCAGGCAAGCTCGGTCTTGGTGTTTTGGCTGATTAACATCGCTAAGGCCGTCCCGTACACCTTTTTGGGCCTCTTTACGCTGGAGACGGCACGCGCCAATCTTGTGCTGGCGCCCTTTGCCCTGTTGGGGGCTTGGGCAGGCGTTCGGTTGCACCACATGGTCTCGGAGCGTGTGTTTTTCACGTTGACCTATATTGCGCTGACGCTCACCGGGGGAAAACTGATGTGGGACGGCCTGACATGAGGACGCGCGCGGCAACACAGGCTGACATCGCGGCACTCTTGGACTTGTATCAGGAACTGACCCGGGCACCGACAATTGGCGGCGCGGCACAGGTGGGCCAGGTGTTGGGCCATCCCGGTACGACGATCTTTGTCGCCGAGGTGGATCAAGGGCCAAAGGCCATGGTGACGCTGCACCTATTGCCGAATGTGACTTGGGGCGGGCGGCCCTATGGATTGGTCGAAAACGTCGTAAGCCACACATCCGTCCGTGGCCAGGGATACGGGCACGCCGCTTTAGCGGCGGCAATCGATGCGGCACAATCTGCTGGTGCTTACAAGATCATGCTTTTGACGGGGCGTGGCCGCAGCGCACGCGGCTTCTACGAAAAGCTCGGCTTTTCAGCCGATGACAAATGGGGCATGACCCTTCGGTTCTAGGGTCATGCATGACCAGCGATCAAACGTCGTCGTCTTGATTTGGAAGCGCTTCGGCAAGCTCTTCAAAGGCTTGGCCAGAAGCGACGAGGCAGGTCAGCCCATTTGGCATCGTGACGGTGATGGTCCACGTGCCCGTTGCGTCAGAGGCGAAAACTTCGACCACCTGGTTGTTTGCGCCAAGGCCCATCGATTGGCGGGCTTCACCATAGCCATCGGCCAAGCGGTCCAACACGGCCTGGCGAGGCGCACAATTCCGCATGCCTTGCTGCGCGATGGCTGTTGTTGCCGAGAAAGTTGCCAAAACCAGACCTGCGGTTAGAGCTGTCTTGAGGGTCGTCATTGCGTTGCCGTCCTTTCATCAAGGTGTCGACGCGCACATCTGGCCTAAACCGAACGGCGTTCGGCGATGACGGGTCGGCCCCGGTTCAATCCTCAAACAGTCCCAGCACCGTGCTTTTCTCGGCGGCCTTGCCGATCCGGCCCTCCCGCTGGTCTGCGGTTTATGCAGGGCATCGTGCGCATGCAGCGCTGAAATAATGGTTAACAACCAGATCGGTCGTTCAAATTTGCTCAGATTTTGCTGCACTGCGGAAAATTTAGGCTTGAACATTTGTTAAATTTCGGCCACCCGTCCGCGCAATAATATTCTGTTAACAGTGCGTGGGAGTATCCATTCATGTCAGATCAACGACCCTACCGGTCAGTGCTCTATATTCCAGGCTCAAAGCCGCGTGCATTGGAGAAGGCGCGCGGCCTGCCCGTGGATGCGATCATCTTTGATCTGGAGGATGCGGTTGCCGCAGATGAAAAAGCGGCAGCCCGCGACACGTTGGCCGAAGCGCTGGCAATGGGCGGCTACGGCGCGCGGGTCAAGATTGTGCGGATGAACGGCTTGGACACTGCTTGGGGCGAAGAAGACGCGCGTGCGATCGCCAAGATGGCACCCGACGCGGTTCTTTTGCCGAAGGTTGATGGGCCCGAACAGCTCGACGCGCTGTCAAAACTTACTGGAATGCTCGATATTTGGGCGATGATGGAAACGCCGCGCGGGCTTTTGAACGCGCCCGCTATCGCCGCGCACCCCTTATTGAAGGGCATGGTCATGGGGACGAATGATCTTGCAAAGGACCTGCAAACGCGGTTCCGCCCGGACCGGTTGCCTCTGATGACCGGCTTGGGGTTGTGTTTGTTGGCGGCGAAGGCCGAAGGGATCATCATTGTCGATGGGGTCTACAATGCCTTTAAGGACGACGCAGGGCTGGAGGCGGAATGCGCCCAAGGCCGCGATATGGGTTTTGATGGCAAAACGTTGATCCACCCCGCGCAAGTCGACATCGCGAATACGGCCTTTGCCCCGACCGAGGCCGAGATCGATCTGGCCCGGCGGCAGATTGCCGCCTTTGAGGCTGCACAGGCCGAAGGGCAGGGCGTTGCGGTGGTCGATGGCAAGATCGTCGAGAACCTACACATTGTCACCGCCCAACAAATCCTGGCAAAGTCGGAAGCAATCGCAGCAACGACATAGGCCACGGACATGTTTTGGATTTTGTTGATCATCGGCGTCGCGCTTTGGTGGGCGGCACACCTCTTCAAACGGGTGGCGCCAGATCGCCGCACAGCGATGGGTGACCCGGGTAAAGGCGCGGTGGCCGGGGCGCTGGCGATTTCCATCGTGCTGATGGTGATTGGCTACCGTGGCACAGATGTGGTCCAAATCTGGTCGCCGCCGACCTTTATGGTCCACATCAATAACCTTGGGGTTTTGATCGCGATCTACATGATGTCGCCGGCGCTCAAGCGCGGCAAGCTCCTGCAGACGGTTGGAATGCGGCACCCGATGGTGACAGGTTTTGGTGTTTGGGCCGGGATGCACCTGTTGGTGAACGGCGATTTGGCCTCCATCCTTCTCTTCGGCGGCTTGCTGGGCTGGGCCATTGCCACGCCACGGATCATCAACGCGGCAGAGCCTGATTGGACGCCACCCACGGGCGGAAAATACGCGATGGATGCGGCCTTTCTGGCGGGGTCCGTGATCTTGCTCTTCGTCATCGGCTACATCCATGCCTGGCTTGGCGTTTGGCCGTTCCCCGGATGACGCTCTATCGCCTACTCACCGAAGAGGACACGTCCGCATTCTGCCACAAGGTTTCAGCAGCCATTGCGGCAGGATGGTCGCTTTATGGCGATCCGGCTTATGCCTTTGACCCCACGACACAAAAGATGCGCTGTGCCCAGGCGGTGATCAAAGACGTGCCGGGAACGTACCACCCAGATCTGAAATTGGGAGAGCAGTAAACGATGCAGACCAAGACGAACGCCGGCCGGTTTTTTGAAGATTACCGTGTGGGCGACGTGATCAAGCATGCTGTGCCGCGTACAGTTGGGGCAGGGGAACGCGCGCTTTATCATGCGCTCTACCCGGCGCGCCACGCGATTTACTCGTCTGACGCGTTTGCCCAGTCGTGTGGCCTTGCGTCGTCGCCTTTGGATGATCTGATCGCATTTCACACAGTTTTTGGCAAAACCGTGCCGGATGTTTCGCTGAATGCAGTGGCCAATCTGGGCTATGCCGAAGGCCGCTGGCTGGCGCCTGTGTGGCCCGGCGATACGCTCCAGTCGGAAAGTGAAGTGATCGGCGTCAAGCAGAACTCGAACGGTAAGACCGGTGTCGTTTGGGTGCGCACAACTGGTTTCAATCAACACGATGTGCCCGTGCTCACCTATGTTCGCTGGGTCATGGTCCGCAAGCGCGACGTGGATGCGCCCGCTCCTGACACGGTTGTGCCGGATCTGGCCCAAGTGGTCGCGGCAGACACGTTGGTCGTACCGCCGGGGCTTTCGTTCTCTGGCTACGACACTGCGCTGTCGGGCGAGCCACATCTTTGGGGCGATTATGCCATTGGCGAAACGATCGATCACGCGGACGGCGTTACGATCGAAGAAGCCGAACATATGATCGCCACGCGCTTGTGGCAAAACACAGCCAAAGTGCATTTTGATACGGCCGCACGTCCCGATGGCACGCGACTGATTTATGGTGGTCATGTGATATCGATGGCCCGCGCGCTGAGTTTCAATGGCTTGGCAAATGCACAGATGATCGTTGGTCTCAATGCCGGCGCGCATGCAAATCCGTGTCTGGCGGGGGATACGATCCGCGCGTGGTCCGAAGTGCTCGACAAGGCCGAAACAAATACGCCTGGCGTTGGGGCTTTGCGGCTGCGGCTCGTCGCGACCAAAGGCGGCGCGCCGTTTAAGCTCAAGGGTGACGACAACCGGTACCTGCCGGATGTCCTGTTGGATCTGGACATCTGGGCCTTGTGCCCGTCCTAGCTCTGTGAGTTGTGGTGGGGCACGTAGGCCGCATAATTTGAGCCACGGTGCGGCGATCACTGTGATTTGACCTGCAGTCCGCGCTCCTTTTGTGTCTAAACTGCGTGTATGTGGCGAAGCACACTCATATGGGCTGGGTCTGCTGTGCAGGCAGCCGCGTGCGATTTGGCGCTTGTTCTGGCGGTCGATGTCTCAGGCTCGGTCGACCCGAAAGAATTTCGCATCCAAATGGATGGGCTTGCGGCTGCATTTCGCGACGGCATTGTTGCAGAGGCGCTTGTCGACCAGCAGGCCATGGCAACGCTCGTGCAATGGACGGGTTCGTCGCGTCAACGGCAGACATTGCCTTGGGCGCCGCTCCATACTTTTGAAGATGTTGCAGCCTTTGCGACGGCGATTGAGCAGGATCAAAGGATCTGGCGCAACTATTCGACGGCCATTGGCGAAGCCTTGGATATCTCGCAAGCGCAATTCGCCGAAGTGCCGCACTGTTTGCGCCGTGTCATTGACGTCTCCGGCGATGGACGTTCAAACGAAGGCGCGGAACCGCAAAGTCAGCATCCCAAACTGCGAAGTGATCGGATCACTGTGAACGCCTTGGCGATAGAAACCGATGACAGTGATCTGACCGCCTATTTTTTTGAAAATCTCATCACGGGGGAGGGCGCGTTCGTTGAAACGGCTTGGGGATTCGAGGATTATCCAGCAGCGATCTTGCGAAAACTACAGCGTGAAACAACACGCGCCGCTGCGCGATTGCGCACACATGATCACATCGTCCCCGTAACCTTGGAGTAATGTGATCACAGAGTTTCTCGTGTGATCACAAATCTTGCAGCCGCGCCAAATAACCGCGCCCGACTTGTAACTTGTTAACTGACAGGCAGGACAAAGTAGGTTTTACTGTGCGCAGGGAACAAAACGACTGGGAGCCAGCATGGCCGACGTAAACCGCGGCGATCGCCCGCTATCGCCACACTTGATGATTTATCGGCCGCAGATCACATCGATCTCGTCGATCCTGACCCGCATCACCGGCAACGCCCTTCTTATCTCGGCCATCCTGATCATCTGGTGGTTCTTTGCAGCCGCCACGTCCGAGGCGTATTTCGCCGTCGCGAATGGTCTGCTCACCAGCTGGTTTGGCGATATTGTGCTGAGCCTGAGCCTTTTGGGTCTTTGGTACCACACGCTGGCCGGTATCCGGCACCTTGCCTGGGACAACGGTTGGGGGCTTGAGCTTGAGACGGCCGAAAAACTGGGCTGGGCCTGCATCGGCGGATCGGTCGTTCTGACCATCCTAACACTGATCATCATCTAAGGGGCCTGGAGATGCGATATCTGACAGACCGCAAGCGCGCCGTCGGCATGGGATCGGCCAAGACCGGGACCGATCACTTCTGGCGGGTCAAGATCCAGTCCTTTGCGCTGTTGATCTTGATCCCGCTCTTTATCTTCACATTTGGCCCTACTCTGGGCTCTGACTACGCCACGGTCACTGCGTATTTTGGGCGGCCCTGGCCTGCCTTGATTGCGGCGCTGACCATCGTTGTCACGATGCTGCACTTCCGTGATGGCGTGCAGGTGCTGATCGAAGACTACGTGCACGGAACGGCACAGAAAGTGTCGATCCTGGTGATGATTTGTTTGTCCTACGGGCTGGCGGCGATGGGGCTTTTCGCCATCGCCAAGCTTGCGCTTTAACAGGAGGCCGAAGATGGCTGCATATGATTACGAGACGCATGAATATGACGTCGTGGTCGTCGGCGCAGGTGGCGCTGGGCTGCGGGCAACGTTGGGCATGGCCGAACAGGGTCTGCGCACGGCCTGTGTGACGAAGGTCTTCCCAACGCGGTCGCACACAGTTGCCGCGCAGGGCGGCATTGCGGCGAGCCTGGGCAATATGGGCCCCGATAGCTGGCAATGGCACATGTATGACACCGTCAAAGGCTCTGACTGGCTGGGTGACACGGATGCGATGGAATACCTTGCCCGCGAAGCGCCCAAGGCGGTCTACGAGCTGGAACATTACGGCGTTCCATTCTCGCGGACCGAAGAGGGCAACATCTATCAGCGACCCTTCGGTGGCCACACAACCGAATTCGGCGAAGGCCCCCCAGTGCAGCGCACATGTGCCGCAGCAGACCGCACAGGCCACGCAATCTTGCACACGCTTTACGGTCAATCGCTGAAGAACAACGCTGAGTTCTACATCGAGTATTTCGCAATCGATCTGATCATGTCCGACGATGGCATCTGCCAAGGCGTGCTGTGCTGGAAGCTGGATGACGGCTCCCTGCACCTCTTTGCATCGAAAATGGTCGTGCTGGCCACGGGCGGCTACGGGCGCGCCTATTTCTCGGCGACATCTGCCCACACCTGCACCGGCGACGGCGGCGGCATGACCGCGCGCGCAGGCCTGCCACTGCAGGATATGGAGTTCGTGCAGTTCCACCCCACCGGCATCTACGGTGCGGGCTGCCTGATCACCGAAGGCGCGCGCGGCGAGGGCGGGTATCTGACCAACTCCGAAGGTGAGCGGTTTATGGAGCGCTATGCGCCCACCTATAAAGACCTCGCCTCGCGCGATGTGGTCAGCCGCTGCATGACGATGGAGATCCGCGAAGGCCGCGGCGTGGGTGACAACGGGGATCACATTCACCTGCACCTGAACCACTTGCCGAAAGAGACGCTTGATCTTCGCCTGCC
>CAWUIP010000106.1:0-11984 GCA_963922415.1 uncultured Aliishimia sp.
CTGGCAAATGGCGCGCATTTGGCCGTGATCGGGCCGTCGGGTGCGGGGAAGTCCACGCTCCTTGCCGGCATCGCAGGGTTTGCAGATAGAAGCGCCGGTCGGTTGCTTTGGGACGGGGCAGACTTGCCAGTGCGTCCGGATCAGCGGCCCGTGGCGATGCTGTTTCAGGATCACAACCTCTTTCCGCATCTCAGCATTGCGCAGAATGTGGGGCTGGGCCTGCGACCATCGCTTCGGTTGACGCGCGCGGAGGCAGATCAGGTTCAAGCCGCCCTGCGCGATGTTGGTCTCTCTGGGTTGGAGGATCGTCGACCGGCCGACGTTTCGGGTGGGCAACAAAGCCGCGCCGCGTTGGCGCGTGTTTTGGTCATGGGACGGCCCATCATCCTGATGGATGAACCGTTTGCCGCGCTGGGCCCAGCCTTGCGGCGCGAGATGCTGCAAGTGGTCAAGGATGTGGCGCAACGGCTCGGCGCGACACTTCTTATGGTCACCCATGACCCTGGCGAGGCGCGCGCGCTTGGGGGGCTTGTCAGCTTTGTCGAGGCTGGGGTGGCGCAGGCCCCGGTTGCGGCCCACACCTTTTTCACCAATCCGCCTGCGGGGATGCAGGCCTATGCGGGTCTTATGCCGCGCGACTAAGCGCCCGTCGCGTTTCCACGATCTGCAGAGCCGCCTCTGCCGCCTCGCGTCCTTTCTGGACAAAGTGCTGACCGAAGATGCCCACATGATGCGGCGTTTCCTGGAAGTGGTGCGGCGTGAGCGATACCGACAGGATCGGCACGCCTGTGTCCAGGCTCGCGCGCATTAGTCCGTCCACCACGGCAGCGGCGACAAAGTCATGCCGGTAAATCCCGCCATCCACGACAAGGGCCGCGCAGGCAATTGCTTCAAATGCGCCGGTCCGTGCCAGATCGCGCGCCAAAAGCGGCAATTCAAACGCGCCGGGCACGTCATAGACGGCTGTCTGTTCGATGGGGATTTTCTCGGTCCAACCGATCAGCGCTTGATCCACGATCTCGGCATGCCACCGGGCTTTGAGAAAAGCAAAACGGGTGTGTGTCATATCATATCCTCCTTGGTCTTTGACACGTCACCCAAGGCGAATACGCCGCGCACCCCGCCAGGTTAGGGGCAGGGGCGTGCTGCGTTCTCTTTCATCCGGACTATGACCGTCGGCGCTGGCCTCTCACCAGCTCTGCTTGACCTGACCGCCTCGTGAAAGACGGCCAGCGCTCGTGGGCTCTTGCGCGAACGCAAATACCACCGGTGGGGACTTCCACCCCGCCCTGAGAACACGATAAAGGTGGCACAGCCCGCAGCACCCGGCAAGCCGTTCAGAGGTCTCAGATGCATCCCAACCCCGTCTTTCACACCAAAGAGGCGCAAGATAATCTGCGCTGGGCGGCGGCGCGCGCCTTTGGCATTTTGACGGTCAACGGAGCGGATGCGCCTTTGATCAGCCACGTGCCCTTTCTGGTCGATGGCGACGGTGTCTGGCTGCATCTGGTGCGGTCCAACCCGATTGCCCGGGCGCTCAAATCACCCCTTCCGGCCTGCATCGCGGTTTCGGGTCCGGACAGCTACATCTCGCCCGATTGGTACGGCGTTCCGGATCAAGTGCCCACTTGGAACTATGTCGCCGTGCACCTGCGTGGGACCCTGGAGTTGCGCCCGACCGAAGAGTTGCGGACAGTGATTGACCGGCAAAGCGCGTTTTTCGAAGCCCAATTGGCGCCGAAACCTGCCTGGCACAGCGATAAAATGACGCCCGATGTTCTGGCCAAGATGATGCGTGCCATTCTCCCTTGCCGCATGTCGATCGAGGACATAGCTGGAACTTGGAAGCTCAACCAAAACAAGTCCGAAGAGGTTCGCTTGCGCGCCGCAGATGCGGTTGAGAGCGATGGAATTGGCACAGAGCTTGGCCCGCTCGCGCAACTGATGCGGGATGCTTAGGAGGATATTATGAAACTCTATCATTCGCCAACGTCGCCTTATGTGCGCAAGGTGTTGATCGTGCTGCACGAAACAGGACAGCTTGCGGATGTCGACCTTTTGACGTCGCACACGGCGCCCACAGCGCCCTTGGCAGGGCTTGCGGCCAAAAATCCGTTGATGAAGTTCCCTGCGTTGGAACGAGATGCCGGCATCACGCTGTACGACAGCCGTGTCATTTGCGCGTTTTTTGATGATCGTGCGCAGGCGGGTTTGTATGGGTCAGGGGCGCGCCGGTTTGAGATTTTGACGTTGGAGGCCACAGGTGACGGCATATTGGATGCGGCCCTGGCGCTGACCTATGAAAACCGACTTCGGCCAGAAGACAAGCGGTGGAGCGAGTGGGATACGGCGCAGTGGGACAAGATTGCCGCTGCCTGTTCAGCGCTTGAAAATAGGTGGCTAAGCCATCTGAACGGACCGTTGGACATGGGCCAAATTGCCGTTGCATGCGCCCTTGGATACGTCGATTTTCGGCACGAAGCGCGCAATTGGCGTCAAGGCGTACCGGCGTTGTCTGACTGGTTTGCGCAATTTTCCGAGCGCGCGTCCATGCAGGACACGATGCCACCCGAGGGAGCTTAGCCGCGCGCGCCTGCGACGACATGACCACGTTGTGTACTGGACCCATTAACCACTCGGCGCTAGTTACACTCCGACTCGCAGTGCGCCTCGGCGCGCGGCAGAGCCTTTGACGGCACAACGCTAGCTATACGGAGAGACCGGGTGGCCAACGCAGAAGATCACGACGGCGAACGCAGAGACTTCCTTTATTATGCGGCAGGTGGCGCGGGCGCCATCACTGTCGGCGCAGCGGTTTGGCCGCTGGTGAACCAAATGAACCCGTCCGCCGATGTGCGCGCGCTGAGTTCGATCCGCGTTGACGTATCGAGCATTGAGCCCGGGACACAGCTGACGGTGAAATGGTTGGGCAAACCAGTTTTTATCCGTCGCCGGACAGAGGAAGAAATCGCTGCCGCGCGTGATGTTGATCTTGGCGACCTGCCGGATGACGACGCGCGTAACGAGAACCTGGGTGCTGTGGATGCTGCGGACGAAAACCGCTCGCTGGACGAAGCCGGTGAATGGCTCGTAATGATGGGCGTTTGCACGCATTTGGGCTGTGTTCCATTGGGCGACGCGGGCGATTTTGGCGGTTGGTTCTGCCCCTGCCATGGCTCGCACTACGATACGTCCGGCCGGATCCGCAAAGGACCGGCACCGACCAACCTGCCTGTGCCGGTTGCGGTTTTCGAAGACGAATCAACGCTGAAACTCGGTTAAGGGAGGGAAGACCATGGCCGGAATTCCACACGACCATTACGAACCGAAATCAAAAGGCGAACAGTGGCTTCACGCGCGCCTGCCCATTGTCGGTTTGCTTTACGACACATTGATGATCCCCACGCCGAAGAACCTGAACTGGATGTGGATCTGGGGCATTATCCTGACCTTCTGCCTGGCGCTGCAGATTATCACAGGCATCGTTCTGGTGATGCACTACACGCCGCATGTCGATCACGCCTTTGCCTCGATTGAGCACATCATGCGCAACGTGGAAGGCGGTGCGATGATCCGTTACCTCCATATGAACGGCGCCTCGCTCTTCTTTGTTGCGGTTTATGCGCATATTTTCCGGGGTCTTTACTACGGGTCTTACAAAGCGCCGCGTGAAGTGACGTGGATCATCGGCATGTTGATCTATCTGCTGATGATGGCGACGGCGTTTATGGGCTATGTGCTGCCATGGGGGCAGATGTCCTTCTGGGGTGCGACCGTGATCACCGGCCTCTTTGGCGCGATCCCGTTTGTGGGTGAAGCGATCCAAACGTGGCTGTTGGGCGGACCTGCGGTGGACAATGCCACGCTGAACCGCTTTTTCTCGCTGCACTACTTGCTGCCATTCTTGATCGCGGGTCTTGTGATCCTGCACATTTGGGCGTTCCACACGACCGGCAACAACAATCCAACGGGGGTTGAGGTGCGCCGGACGTCGAAGGAAGAAGCCGAGAAAGACACCGTTCCGTTCTGGCCGTATTTCGTGATCAAGGATCTGTTCGCCCTGGCGGTGATCTTGGTCGTCTTCTTCGCGATCGTTGGCTTTATGCCAAACTACCTGGGCCACCCCGACAACTACATCGAGGCGAATCCGCTGGCGACACCGGCGCACATCGTTCCAGAATGGTACTTCTTGCCGTTCTATGCGATCTTGCGTGCGTTCGACCAAGACGTTTGGTTGGTTATCATCGTCAACACGCTGACTGGCGGCATCGTCGATGCCAAGTTCTTCGGTGTTCTGGCAATGTTTGGCGCGATCGTCGTGATGGCGCTGGCACCTTGGTTGGACACATCCAGCGTCCGGTCGGGCCGGTACCGTCCTATGTTCCGCTGGTGGTTCCTGTTGCTCGTCGTCGACTTCTTTGTGCTGATGTGGGTTGGTGCGATGCCAGCCGAAGGGATCTACCCTTACATCGCTCTGATCGGGTCGACCTACTGGTTTGCGTACTTCCTGGTGATCCTACCGCTCTTGGGCGTGATCGAAAAACCGGAAGCCGTACCTGCGACAATCGAAGATGATTTCGCAGAGCACTATCCAAAAGCGCCGACCACCGGTGGCGCAGCCGCACAGCAACCTGCTGAATAAGGAGCATAGGCAATGTTCAGAACACTGTTTTTGTCCGCGGCGATTGCCCTGGGTTTTTCCGGCGGCGCCATGGCTGCTGGCGCTGCTGGCGAAGTGAAGGATGTGGACTTCTCGTTTGAAGGTCCGTTCGGAAGCTTTGATCAAAACCAGCTTCAGCGTGGCCTTCAGGTCTATACCGAGATCTGCGCAGCCTGCCATGGCCTGCAATATGTGCCGCTGCGCACCTTGGCCGACGACGGCGGCCCTGGATTGCCAGAGGACCAGGTGCGGGCCTATGCGGCGGAAAACTTTGAAGTTTTCGATGCAGACTTGGATGATTTCCGTCCCGCCAAAGAGACAGACCACTTCCCAGGATCCAACTTGGAAAACGCACCTGACCTGAGCCTGATGGCCAAGGCCCGCGCAGGCTTCCACGGTCCTTACGGGTTGGGCATCAATCAATTCTTCAAAGGCATGGGCGGACCAGAGTACATCTACTCGCTTATGACTTCATACACGGGTGAGGAGAAAGAAGAGGCGGGTGTCACGCTTTACGAAAACAAAGCCTACCCAGGTGGATGGATTTCAATGGCGCCCCCTCTCTACGGTGAAGATGTGGAATTTGCAGATGGTCATGACAATGACCTGTCGCACATCTCCAAAGACGTCGCGGCCTTCTTGACGTGGACGGCTGAACCAAAATTGATGGCGCGCAAGCAGGCCGGATTTGTTGGCGTGATCTTTCTGAGTGTTCTTTCGGTCCTATTGTACCTGGTGAACAAACAACTCTGGGCTCCTATCAAAGGTAAAGAGCACTAAACACCCAGTTTCATTCGAATGGAAAAGCCCTGCGCATGTGTCGCGGGGCTTTTTTGTGCTGTGGGACCGTTGGCAACCGGGTTACGCGGGCTGTGCCTTCACGCTAGGCTGGATCGTAAGGAGACAGTCCATGGCCCCAAAGCTCGCCGCGTTTGACCTTAATGCCATTGATCAGGGCTTCATCGACGATCCGCATCCGACACTCGCCCGGTTGCGCGCGGAGCGACCCGTGCATCGAAACGCGGACGGGTCTATATTTCTCACTCGATATGCGGATTGCCTGCACATCTATCAATCGCGCAATGTCTTATCGGACAAGACTGAGGCCTTTGGCGAGAAGTTCGGACAATGTCCCCTTTACGACCACCATACGACAAGCCTGATATTCAACGACCCGCCCTATCATACGCTTGTTCGCAAACTGATTTCTGGCGCGTTCACGCCCCGCAAACTGGTGGAATTCGAAGCGCTGATCACGCAGATTGTCGATCAACTTTTGGACCAGGTCGCCGAGATGGGCTCTTTTGATCTTGTCGATGACTTTGCCAAAGTCTTACCGACCGAAATAATCTCTTTCATGTTGGGGGTGCCCGAGACGGACCGCGCCCAACTGCGCGATTATTCCATCCGCATCTTGGGTGCGCTGGACCCTGTCGTGTCACAGGATAAAATGGAGGCCGGCAACGCGGCCGTGCGCGAGTTTTCTGCGCTTTTGGACGGTCTGATCAATCATCGCCGCGCGCACCCCGATGACGGTGGTCAGGGTGAGGTTCTGCAGTCTCTGATTTTTGGCGAATACGAGGGTCGGCAGTTGACTCAGCAGGAGCTGATTCAGAATTGTATTTTCTTGCTGAATGCAGGCCATGAGACGACCACCAGCATGGTTGCCAACGCCATCGGGAGCCTATTGGATTTCCCAGATCAATTGGTCCGCTTACAGAAAGATCCCGACTTAATCGCGACAGCGGTGGAAGAGTGTCTGAGGTTTGAGAGCCCATTGCAGATCGGCAACCGGCTCGCAGACGCAGACATCGTATTGCAAGACCAAACGATCCCAAAGGGCACCTACATCCACACGTCGATCGCCGCCGCGAACCGAGATCCGGTGATGTTTGATGCCCCTGATCAACTCGACATAACGCGCAAACCCAATAGGCATATTGCGTTCATTACCGGTATCCATGTGTGCCTGGGCGCAACTTTGGCCCGTATGGAAGGGCGCATCGCCTTGGGTCGGTTCGTCGCCCGATTTCCGCGGCTCGCGCAGAACGGCCCGCGCGTACGCTTGCCCCTCGCGCGGTTTCGCGGATATACGTCTTTCCCTGTCCATGTTTAGGTCTTACGCCGTGAGCCGTGCACCTGCGCGCCCCTGTATGGTGGCCGCGACGATTGTGCCTTCGATTTGCGGTTCGGCGAAGCTCACTTCAGCGAATTGTTCCGTGCGACCGACATACGGTGTTTCCATCAACACCTGATGGGTTTTTCCGACTTGCGCATCAAGATGCGCAGCAACGCGCGCATCACCGGCCGCGCGAAGCTGTGCTGCCCGCGCTTTTATGACCGCCCCTTGAACCTGTGGCATGCGTGCCGCGGGCGTACCGGGCCTGGGCGAGTAAGGAAACACGTGCAACCAGGTCAATTGACAGTCTTGAACCAGGGACAGCGCGCCTTTGAATGCAGTGTCTGTCTCTGTTGGGAAACCTGCGATGATGTCCGCGCCAAAAGTCATCTCAGGGCGCAGCTTCAGCGCATTATCCGTGAATGCAATGGCATCATCCCGTAAATGCCGCCGCTTCATGCGTTTCAAAATCAGATCGTCGCCGTGCTGCAGCGATAGGTGCAGATGCGGCATTAACCGAGGCTCCGTTGCGATGGCCTGAAGGAGGTCATCATCCACCTCAATCGAGTCAATCGACGAGATGCGCAGGCGCGGTAAGTCAGGGACCATCTTTAAAATACGCAGCACGAAGTTGCCCAGACTGGGTTGTCCAGGTAGATCGGCCCCCCACGAAGTTAGATCCACACCGGTCAAGACAACTTCGTTGTAGCCACGGTCAACGAGGCGCTTGATCTGTTCGACTGCCACGCCCGCTGGAACAGAGCGTGAGTTGCCGCGCCCGTAGGGGATGATGCAGAACGTGCATCGATGATCGCAGCCGTTCTGAATCTGAACGTAGGCGCGTGCCCGTGTTCCGAAACCGTCAATCAAATGCTCTGCGGTTTCGGTTACAGACATGATGTCGTTGACGCGTACCGGTTCTGATGGCCCGATGAAACCTGCACCAAGCTCTTTCCAGACCTCTGCATTCATCTTTTCTGCGTTGCCGAGGACGAGATCGACCTCTGACATAGTGGCAAAGCCGTTCGGATCAGTTTGCGCTGCACACCCGGTCACGATGATCTGTGCGCTAGGATTTTCACGGCGCAACCGCCTTATGTCTTTGCGTGCTTTGCGAACCGCTTCAGATGTGACAGCACATGTATTCACCACGACGGCATCCGTGACGCCCCCGTCGGCGGCGAGTTTCTTCATCGCCTCAGTTTCATAGGCGTTTAACCGACACCCATGGTTGGAAAAAACCGGTGTGCTCATAGGTTTGCGAGAAATTCAGCTGTGAGAGTGCCTGAAAACACATGTGCGGTGGGGCCTGTCATCCAGACGCCATCTTCGGCCCAGTCAATCTCGATCCGTCCACCATCCAGATCGATGACAACTTGATGCCCTGTTAAACCGCGCCGCACTGCGGCAACCGCCGCTGCGCAAGAGGACGATCCTGAGGCGAGTGTTATGCCCGTGCCGCGTTCCCAGACACGCATTCGCAGATGGTTGCGGTCAACTAACTCGACAATCTGCACGTTTGTCCGTTCTGGGAAAAGTGGATGATTTTCATGCACTGGCCCGAACTGGTGAAGGTCTACTGCATCAACCGCGTCAACAAAGAAGGTGCAATGCGGATTGCCCATGCCTGTGGCGACAGGGGCGCCCTCAATCGGAAGCGCTAACGTATTAACGTCCTGCGCCAGTGGGATGTCCTGCCAGTCCAAAAGCGGGGACCCCATATTCACCGCGGTCAAACCGTTGCCAGCGTCGCGCGCAGCAAGGTCGCCCCGTTCGGTTGTCAAAACGATCTCTGATTTGCCCGACGCGTCCATGATCCACCGTGCGATACAGCGCGTTGCATTTCCACATGCGGCCGATAACGACCCGTCGGCATTGTAAAACGTGAGCTTTCCGTCTGTCTGGTGCGTGGTCAGTACCGCCAGCTGATCAAACCCAACACCGCGATGTCGATCCGCCACGGCTGTCGCCAAGCGTGCGGTTATGTCGTAATGCGTGTCACGCGCGTCGAGCACGACAAAGTCGTTTCCAAGCCCGTGCATTTTCATAAAGGGCAAATTCGATGCGTCGTGCGTTGACATGGGCGCCATATAGTCGCTGTTTACGCGAGGCACCAGATATGCCGCAGGAAAACAACTATATAAGGGCTTGACCGCGCCATTGGCGTTTCCTACTTAGCTCGCCAGTGGGCCGTTAGCTCAGTTGGTAGAGCAACTGACTTTTAATCAGTGGGTCGCAGGTTCGAATCCTGCACGGCTCACCACTGTTTTCAAAGACTTAGAGTGAATTTTGAGGCCATGGCCTCAGCCGTCTGATGCGCTGCGGGTCGCTGGGGGGGGCAATTTGCGAAAGCGTGAGCCTCCGAAAGCAATACCCCGGCAAACTAAGGCAGAGGCTTTAAGATTCGGGGCGGCGTATGTGGCCGGGGAGGGTCCTTTGCGGCTTGGCGCCGTTGCCCACGGACCACCACAACCGCATTGCGCCGCCCCGGTCAGACCAACAAGGCTATCAGGTGGAAGGCTTCAAGCGTTCTATCAGTTCCATTGAAAGGCGTGTGCGCGGCACGCAGGAGCTTGCGGGTGTGTTGGGGAGGTGCCCCCCAGTTTCCCGCGCCGCACATATTTCTAGGAAAGTGAGAGGTTAGATTTGGTATGATATGCCATTTACAACGCTGGTGATCCGAACTTTCGGCTCGAAGCCGACATCCAGCCTATGATATCAGGCCAAAGCTCAGAATGACGATGCGCTGCGCCTGGCGATGATCCGGCGGGCCAAGCACTATGGCCGATACGGATATCGGAAGGTCGTCCTGTTTGTGTCATGGGTTTGAACCCAATGGGCGACGGCCCGGATTTTATCTCGGCACCGCTTCAGGAATGGCTGCGACGGATCGGCATTCAACCAATGCAGATCTACGCAGGATCACTCTGCGAAAATGGCTACAACGACTGAAGGAGGGGGCTAGACGGTCTCAGTAGGCTCTAACGCGCCGTTTGGAAGAATTTCGCGCAGGTTAGCCTCGGTGTTAGGACGCCAAAACTGGCCACAAAAAAAAGCCCCGCGAGGAACGCGGGGCTTCGGTGTTTGGTCAAGGGACGAATCAGTCGCGGCTGTCTTCCGAGGTGTCGATGATCGTGTCGAACTCGGATCCACCAACCATATCGTCCATCGGGTCCATCATAGGTGCTGCAAGTTGTGCCGCGGCTTCCGCCTCTTCCCGGCGCGCTTCGATCACCACGTTGTCGCGCTCGGTCGCGATGCGGCGGACGCGTTGCGTGGCGCCACCGGTCCCGGCTGGGATCAGACGGCCCACGATCACGTTCTCTTTGAGGCCCACAAGCTTGTCCTTCTTGCCCTGCACCGATGCCTCGGTCAGGACCCGTGTGGTCTCTTGGAAGGAGGCCGCAGAGATGAAGGAACGTGTTTGCAGCGACGCCTTCGTGATGCCCAAAAGGATCGGCTCGCCCTGTGCCGGACGCCCGCCCTTTGACAGCGCCTTTTCATTGGCCGCGTCAAACTCCTGCTTGTCGACGTGTTCACCCTTAAGCAGCGTCGTGTCCCCGCTCTCTTGGATTTCCCACTTCTGCAACATCTGGCGCACGATCACTTCGATATGCTTATCGTTGATCTTCACACCTTGCAGTCGGTACACGTCCTGCACCTCGTCGATCATGTAGTTGGCCAAAGCCTCAACCCCCATAATGGACAGGATGTCGTGCGGAGCAGGGTTGCCATCCATGATGTAGTCGCCCTTCTGGACGAAATCGCCCTCGACGACGGGGATGTGCTTGCCCTTAGGCACCATGTACTCGACTTTTTCCGTGGTCTCGTCAGCCGGCTCGATCGCAATGCGGCGCTTGTTCTTGTAGTCCTTACCAAAGCGCACATACCCATCGATTTCCGCGATGATCGCGTGATCCTTGGGACGACGCGCCTCGAAGAGTTCAGCCACACGCGGCAGACCACCGGTGATGTCCTTCGTCTTCGCGCCTTCGCGAGGGATCCGCGCAACAACATCACCCGCCGCAATCTGCTGGCCGTCTTCGACCGACAAGATCGCGTCCACCGACATCGGATAGGTGACAGGGTTGCCCGCATCATTGCGCAATGGCTCGCCATCTTCAGCCACTAGCAGAACTTCTGGCTTCAGCTCATTGCCCCGGGGGGCTGCGCGCCAATCCATCACGATCTTCTGGGTCATGCCCGTCGCGTCATCGGTCTCTTCGCGCACGGCAATACCGCTCACAAGGTCGATATACTTCACCGTGCCCGCCTTCTCGGCCAGGATCGGCAATGTATAAGGATCCCACTCAAAGAGCTTATCGCCGCGTCCGATGGTTTGACCGTCCTTGACGAACAGCTTCGAACCATAGCCCAGCTTGTGGTTGGCCCGTTCCGCCCCATCCTCGCCGTTGATCAAGAGCTTCATGTTGCGGCCCATCACCAGCATTTCGCCTGCAGCGTTTTCCAAGATGTTGGCATTCTCGAACGCGATCACACCCTCTTGGCTGGCCTCAAGGAAGGACTGCTGACCACCTTGCGCAACACCGCCGATGTGGAAGGTCCGCATCGTCAGCTGCGTGCCAGGCTCACCGATGGACTGCGCGGCGATGATGCCCACGGCCTCACCCACATTGACCATCGTGCCGCGCGCCAGGTCGCGACCATAGCACATCGCGCAAACGCCCTCTTCGGCCTCACAGGTCAGCGGTGACCGGATGCGTGCCGACTGAACGCTCAACTCGTCGATCCGGTCGGCCATCCGCTCGTCCACGATAGAGCCCTTCGCAACGATCACATCCTCTGTGCCCGGCACTAGGATGTCTTCCGCAGCGACACGGCCCAAGAGACGTTCGCCCAAGGACGCGACAACTTCGCCGTCGTTCACCGCCGCTTCGGCTGTGATCGAGTTTTCGGTGCCGCAATCGACCATGCGCACGATGCAATCCTGCGCCACGTCGACCAGACGACGGGTCAGGTAACCGGAGTTCGCCGTCTTCAACGCCGTATCCGACAGACCCTTCCGCGCGCCGTGGGTGGAGTTAAAGTACTCCAGAACCGTCAGACCCTCTTTAAAGTTCGAGATGATCGGCGTTTCGATGATGTCGCCGTTCGGCTTGGCCATCAGGCCGCGCATCCCGCCCAGCTGTTTCATCTGCGTGACCGAGCCCCGCGCACCGGAATGCGCCATCATGTAGACCGAGT